>JAWWBS010000026.1 GCA_033720895.1 Gammaproteobacteria bacterium | reverse complement strand
TTCCGGCAGGGTCTGCTTCACGCCCTCCAGGAATTCCTGCGTAACTTCCAGCGGCAGCAGGTCCGGATCCGGGAAGTAGCGGTAATCGTTGGCTTCTTCCTTGGAACGCATGGAGCGAGTTTCGCCCGACTCGACGTTGTAGAGCCGGGTTTCCTGCACGACTTCGCCGCCGTCCTCGATCAGCTCGACCTGGCGTTCGATCTCGTAATTGATCGCCTTCTCGACAAAGCGGAAGGAGTTCAGGTTCTTGATCTCGGCGCGTGTGCCGAATTCCTCCTGGCCCTTCGGACGCACCGAGACGTTGGCATCGCAACGGAAGGAACCTTCCTGCATGTTGCCGTCGGAAATCTCGAGGTAACGCACCAGGGTGTGGATTTTCTTCATGTAGGCGACCGCTTCCTTGGCCGAACGCAGGTCCGGCTCGGAAACGATTTCCAGCAGCGGCGTGCCGGCACGGTTCAGGTCGACACCGGTCATGCCATGGAAATCCTCGTGCAGCGACTTGCCGGCATCTTCCTCGAGATGCGCACGCGTCACACCGATCACCTTGGTCGAACCGTCTTCCAGCTCGATCTCGACTGAACCCTTGCCGACGATCGGCAGCTCGAACTGGGAGATCTGGTAGCCCTTCGGCAGGTCGGGGTAGAAGTAGTTCTTGCGCGCGAACACCGAGCGCTCGGCGACTTCGGCACCGATGGCCAGGCCGAACTTGGCCGCCATGCGCACGGCATCCTTGTTCAATACCGGCAGCACGCCCGGGTAACCGAGATCCACCAGATTGGCCTGGGTATTCGGCATGGCGCCGTATTCCGTGGCGGAGCTGGAGAAGATTTTCGACTTGGTCGCGAGCTGGGTATGGATCTCCAGGCCAATCACGACTTCCCATTCAGTAGACATTGCTCTATTCCTCGATTCGGTGGCGATCAGGCAAACGCTTCCGGCACTTTCAGGTGCCAGTCGGTTTCCTGCTGGTAGCGGTGCGCCACGTTGAACAGGCGCGACTCGTCGAACAGCTTGCCGATCAATTGCAGGCCGACCGGCAGATCGTTCACGAAGCCCATCGGGATGGACATGCCGGGCAGGCCCGCCAGGTTCACACCGATGGTGTAGATGTCGTTCAGGTACATGGTGATCGGATCGTCGGCCTTTTCACCGATACCGAACGCGGCAGTCGGCGTGGTCGGCCCCATCAGCACGTCCACTTCTTCGAAAGCACGCTCGAAATCCGCAGCGATCAGCTGGCGGGTCTTCTGCGCCTTCAGGTAGTAGGCATCGTAGTAGCCGACCGACAGCACGTGGGTACCGGTCATGACACGACGCTTCACCTCGGCACCGAAGCCCTCGCCTCGCGAACGCTTGTAGAGGTCTTCGAGGTTCTTCGGATTTTCGGCGCGATGGCCGAAGCGCACGCCATCGAAGCGCGACAGGTTGGAGGAACACTCGGCCGGCGCGACCACGTAATAGGTCGGCACGGAAAGCCCGAGGTTCGGCAGCGAGACTTCCTTCACCTCGGCGCCCAGTTTCTTGTAAACCTCCAGCGCTTCCTCGACCTTCTGCTTCACGGCATCTTCAAGGCCGTCGTCGAAGAATTCCTTAGGCACGCCGATCTTCAGGCCCTTCAGGTCCTTGTCGAGATCGGCGGTGTAGTCCGGCACGTCGGTATCGACGCTGGTGGAATCCCGCTCGTCGAAACCGGCCATGGCATTCATCATAAGGGCAGCGTCTTCAGCGCTGATGGTCAGCGTGCCGGCCTGGTCAAGGCTGGATGCGAACGCGATCATGCCGTAGCGGGACACGCGGCCATAGGTCGGCTTGAAGCCGGTCAGGTTGGTCAGCGCCGCCGGCTGCCGGATCGAGCCACCCGTGTCGGTGCCGGTCGTGCCGGCACACAGGCGTGCGGCCATGGCTGCAGCCGAACCACCCGATGAACCGCCCGGAACTTTCGACAGGTCCCAGGGATTTTTCACCGGACCGAAGTAACTGGTCTCGTTCGACGAGCCCATGGCGAACTCGTCCATGTTGGTCTTGCCGAGCATGACAACACCCGCCGCCTTCATGCGCTCGACCACGGTCGCGTCATACGGCGAAATGAAGTTGTCGAGCATCTTCGAGCCGCAGGTCGTCTTCACGCCAGCGGTGCAGAAGATGTCCTTGTGGGCGATCGGAATGCCGGTCAGCGGACCGGCCTTGCCAGCCTTGCGCGCCTCGTCGGCGGCACGCGCCTGCGCCAGCGCTTCGTCCTTCGTCACGGTGATGAAGGCATTCAGTTCCGGCTGGTGCTTTTCAATGCGTTCCAGGAAGAGCGTCGTCAACGCTACGCTGGTGGTCTCGCCCGCTTCCAGGGCGCGTGACATTTCTGCCAATGTCTTGTCGAACATGTCTGTTTCCCGTTGACCGCTTCGCGGTCTTCATGTGTCGCTATATATGATGTGTCGTTCCGAATCGTGCCGGTGCTTATTCAATAACCTTGGGCACCAGGTAAAGGCCCGCATCCGTTTGCGGCGCATTCTGCTGGTACAGCTCGCGATTGTCTTTTTCGGTGACTGCGTCTTCGCGCAGGCGCTGCGACATGTGCAGGGGATGCGCCATCGGCTCGACACCCTCGGTGTCGGCGGCTTCCAGTTGTTGCACGAAATCGAAAATGCGCGACAGGTTGTCGGCATAGTTCGGGATGTCTTCCTCGCGGATGTCGAGGCGCGCCAGGTGCGCAATGGACTTCACATCTTCCGGCTTGAGGGCCATGTGGATCTCCGGTGGTTGCGATTCGGGCTGACGCTCCTCGCCGTGGTCGAGATGCCCCGACTGCCCGGCAAAAGAGCACAGACCACTGATATTAAAGGCGAAACGCGGAACTTATCACATTCCGGCGCTTGCCCAAAGCCCTACCCGTTGCTACAGTACCGAGCTTAATTCAGCCGGAAAATCCGGCATTTACACGGCAAAATACAAGCATGTTCAAGAATCTGCTCGGGCTTTTTTCCAATGACGTGTCCATCGACCTGGGCACCGCCAACACGCTGATCTACGTCCGTGGGCGGGGCATCGTGCTGGACGAGCCCTCTGTCGTGGCCATCGAGGACAAGCCCGGCCGCGGCAAGCATATCCTGGCCGTGGGCGTGGACGCCAAGCGCATGCTGGGCCGGACGCCAGGCAGCATCACCGCCATCCGGCCGATGAAGGACGGCGTGATCGCCGACTTCACCGTCACCGAGCACATGCTCAAGCAGTTCATCAAGAAGGCAGCACAGAGCCGCTTCATGAGCCCGAGTCCTCGTGTCCTGGTCTGCGTCCCCTACGGCGCGACCGAAGTGGAACGCCGGGCCATTCGCGACTCCGCCGAAGCGGCGGGTGCGCGCAAGGTGTACCTGATCGACGAGCCCATGGCAGCCGCCATTGGCGCCGGCCTGCCGGTCACCGAAGCACGCGGCTCCATGGTGCTGGATATCGGCGGCGGCACCTCGGAAGTGGCCATCATCTCGCTGAGCGGCATCGTCTATGCCGCCTCGGTGCGCATTGGTGGCGACCGCTTCGACGAAGCCATCATTTCCTACGTGCGCCGCAACTACGGCACGCTGATCGGCGAGGCCACTGCCGAGCGCATCAAGCACGAGATCGGTTCGGCCTATCCCGGCCAGGACGTGCGTGAAATCGAGATCAAGGGTCGCAACCTGTCGGAAGGCATACCGCGCTCCTTCGTGTTGAACTCCAACGAAATCCTCGAAGCCCTGCAGGAACCACTTGCCGGTATCGTCGGTGCGGTCAAGACCGCACTGGAACAGACACCGCCAGAGCTGGGTGCCGACGTGGCCGAGCGTGGCATTGCCCTGACGGGTGGTGGCGCCCTGCTGCGCGACCTCGACCGACTGCTGATGGAAGAGACCGGCCTGCCGGTCGTCATCGCCGACGAACCGTTGACCTGCGTGGCACGTGGCGGTGGTCGCGTACTCGAGCTGATCGACGAGTACGGCGGCGACCTGCCCTTTGCCGTAGACTGAATCCTGCCGGGTGGTCCTCCTGAATCGACACCCCCGGCTTGATGCCGTTGCGGGAGTCGTTTGAGTGGCCCTGAAGTCTTCACAGAACCGCCTGTTCATCAGCGCGCCCAGCGTTGGCGTCAAGGCATTCCTGTTGCTGATCCTCTCCATCGGACTGATGACCCTCGACCGCCAGGCCGGTCACCTCAAGCAAGTGCGCGGCGCGCTCTCGTTGCTGGTGTACCCGGTTCAGGCCGTCGTCGATTTCCCGATGAGCGCCTGGGACTGGCTGGATGCCAGCCTGGCAAGTCGACGCTCGCTGCTCGCAGAGAACAGCACGCTGAAGAGCGAAATCCTGCGCAAGAATCTCGAGTTGCAGAAGCTCGCCACGCTGCACGAAGAAAATGCCCGGCTGCGTGCCCTGCTGGATTCCTCGGCACGACTTGAAGCCGATGTGCAGATTGCCGCGCTGTTGCGGTCCGACCTCGACCCCTTCCGGCACAGGGTCACGCTCGATGTGGGCAGCAATCGCGATGTCGGCGTCGGCACCGCGGTACTGGACGCCAGCGGCATCGTCGGCCAGGTCACCTCGGTTGGCCCGCTGACCTCCGAGGTAATCCTCATCACCGATCCCGGTCATGCCATTCCCGTGGAAGTGAATCGAAACGGCATTCGCACCATCGCACTCGGTACCGGTTCGCTGATCCTGCTGGACCTGCCCTTCCTGCCGAATTCTGCCGAGATCGCTTCGGGTGACCTGCTGGTCACCTCGGGCCTTGGCGGCCGTTTCCCGCGCGGTTACCCGGTGGCCGTGATCGACGAGGTGATTCGCGATCCCGGCGAATCCTTCGCACGCATCACCGCGCGCCCGGTTGCCGCCCTGGATCGCTTGCGGGATGTCTTGCTGGTGACCGAGCAGGCCGTCGAATCACCCGCTGCCAGCGAGGCGGGCGAGGATGAACCGGCAGCGGAGGACGGGGCATGAGTCGCGAGCTGCCGAACGCCCGCCATGTCATCTACCTGAGCCTGTTCATCGGGCTGGTGGTCAGCGTATGGCCGTTGCCCGAAATGATCCGGCCCTTCTGGCCATTGTGGTTCGGCCTGATCATCATCTACTGGGCCATGGCCACACCGCTGCGCGTCAGCGTCGGCATCGCCTGGACCGGTGGCCTGCTGCTGGACGTGCTGCAAGGTGCCTTGCTTGGTGAAAACGCGCTGGCATTCATGATTCTCGCCCTGGCTACCCGCCATTGGCACCTGCGGCTGCGTGTCTTCCCGCTGGCCCAGCAGATGCTGGCCGTGTTCTTCCTGATCACGGTCACACAACTGGTGATCTACTGGATTCGTGGCATTGCCGGCACCGGCATTCCGCTGTCGCAGGTATTCCTGCCTGCCATGACCAGCGCCCTGACCTGGCCCTGGGTATTCATCATGCTGCGCGAGTTGCGGCGTCGCTACCAGGTCAACTGACCGGGAATCACGTCAATGGCGCGCGCACGCATAAAAGACGAATGGGTCGAAGTCCGACTGTTCACCACACGCACCATCATGGCGATGATCGGGGTCCTGCTCCTCATCGGCCTGATCGTTTCCCGGCTGTATTTCCTGCAGGTCACGCGACAATCGCATTTCGCGACACTGTCCGACGACAACCGCGTGCGCATCCAGACCATTGCACCGAATCGCGGCCTGATCTTCGATCGCAATGGACTGCTGCTCGCCGAAAACGTGCCGAGCTACCAGCTGGAAATCGTTCCCGAACAGGTGGGGGATCTCGATGACCTGCTCGGCCGCCTGCGCATCCTGCTCGACATCAGTGACGAAGAGCTGGAGCGCTTCGACAAATTGCGCCGGACCAAGCGCAGCTTCCAGCCCATCCCCTTGCTCTACAACCTCAGCGAAAACGAGGTTTCCTTGTTTGCAGTCAATCGCCAGGACTTTCCCGGCGCTGAAATCCAGGCGCGACTGACTCGCCGCTATCCGCAGGGTGACGTGCTCGCGCATGCCCTGGGTTATATCGGGAACATCACCGAATCCGAACTGGCAGAGCGCGACCCGGCGCGTTACTCGGGCACCTCGCAGATCGGCAAGGTCGGGCTGGAGCGCGCCTATGAAGATCTTCTGCACGGCTACCCGGGCATCCGCCAGGTCGAAACAAATGCCCAGGGCCGTGTATTGCGCGTGCTGGAGACCGAACCACCGCAGCCTGGCAATGACCTTTACCTGAGCATCGACTGGAAATTGCAGGAGACGGCATTCAACGCGCTCGGGGACCAGCGCGGCGCCATCGTAGCGGTCGACCCGCGCACGGGCGAGGTACTGGCCATGGTGTCCAAGCCGTCCTACGACCCCAACCTGTTTGTCGATGGCATCGACCGGAAGAGCTATGCAGCGCTGATCGACAATTACGATCGACCGCTCCTGAACCGTGCCGTGGTCGGAACCTATCCGCCCGGCTCGACGCTCAAGCCGATGATCGGCCTTGCTGGTCTCTACTACGGCGTCGTGGCTTCGACGCACAAGACCCTGTGCAAGGGAATCTGGCGCCTCGAAGGCAATCCGCGTCCGTACCGTGACTGGAAGCGCGAGGGTCACGGCGTGGTCGACCTTGATGCCGCGATTACCGAATCCTGCGATGTCTACTTCTACGAACTGTCGGTCGAGCTTGGCATCGACCGCATCAACGAATTTCTCTCCTGGTTCGGTCTGGGACGCGCCACCGGCATCGACCTGGTGGGCGAAGCCGATGGCCTGCTGCCCTCGCGAGAGTGGAAGCGGCGGGCACGCCGCATGCCCTGGTTTCCGGGCGACACCGTCAATATCGGCATTGGCCAGGGCTTCATGCTGACCACGCCGCTGCAGCTGGCACACGCGACCAGCATTCTCGCCACGCGTGGCGAAGCGCATGCGCCACGTCTGGTGCGTGAAACCATCGACCCGGCCAGCGGGGAAGTCACTTCACAACTGGCGCCAGCCGAGCCAGCCGTCGATGTCCGCAACGAGTGGGCCTGGGAACACGTGATCAAGTCGATGGAACATGTCACGCAGCCACCGCGCGGCACGGCTCGTGGACCCTACTTCGGAGCACCCTACGACACGGCCGGCAAGACCGGTACCGCACAGGTCTATACCCTGGCCGAGGACGAGGAATACGATGCCGAGGAAGTGGCAGAGCGCTTGCGAGACCATGGCCTGTTCATTGCCTTTGCACCGGCAATGGAGCCGACCATCGCGCTCGCGGTGATGGTCGAGAATGGTGGTGGCGCCAGCTCCGCCACCCCTGTCGCTCGCAAGATCCTGGACGAATGGTTGCTGCGTCCTGATCCACCGGAGTACACGCCATGATGGATTACGGGGGCATTCGCGAAGCCACGGAAGCCTCGCCGCTGAGCAGGTTCCTGCGCGGGCTCAACATCGACCTGCCGCTGCTGGCCGGCTTGCTGTTGCTGTGCGGCGCGGGCCTGGTGATCCTCTACTCGGCCGGCGGCGAAAGCACGGCGCTCGTCACCCGCCAGGTCATCCGTCTCGGGGTGGCTTTCCTGGTCATGCTGCTGGCTGCCCAGTTCTCGCCGAACTTCCTGCGCCGCTGGTCACCCTGGGCGTTCCTGGGCGTGATATTCCTGCTGGTGATGGTGCTGGTGCTGGGCGATGTCGGCAAAGGCGCGCAGCGCTGGCTGGATTTCGGTTTCATGCGCTTCCAGCCGTCCGAGCTGATGAAGCTCGCGCTGCCGATGATGGTTGCCTGGTACCTTCATGACCGTCCCTTGCCGCCAACCTTCGGGCACCTGGTCGTGCTGGCCGGCATCATCGTCCTGCCGGTCATGCTGATCATCCAGCAACCCGATCTCGGTACCGCCCTGCTGGTCGGCAGCGCCGGCGCCTTCGCTGTCTTCCTGGCCGGCATCCGCAAGCGCTGGATCGCATCGATTCTTGCGCTGCTGGCAGTGATGGCACCGCTCGCCTGGAAGTTCGTGCTGCACGATTACCAGAAGCGCCGCGTCCTGACCTTCCTGAATCCCGAAAGCGATCCCCTGAACAGCGGCTACCACATCATCCAGTCCAAGATAGCCATCGGTTCGGGCGGCCTGTTCGGCAAGGGCTGGCTGAATGGCACGCAATCGCAGCTCGAATTCCTGCCGGAACGCCATACCGATTTCATCTTCGCGGTGATCGGCGAAGAGTTCGGCCTGCTCGGAGGCATTGCCGTCTTGCTGATCTACCTGTTCATCGTCGCCCGTGGCCTGTACATCGCCACCCAGGCGGAAAAGACCTTCGAACGCATCCTCGCCGGCAGCCTGACGCTGACGTTTTTCGTCTACGTGTTCGTGAATATCGGCATGGTCACCGGCCTGTTGCCGGTGGTAGGCGTGCCGCTGCCGCTGATCAGTTACGGCGGTACGTCGATGGTGACCCTGATGGCTGGCTTCGGTATTCTCATGAGCATTCACTCTCATCGCAGGTTCATGACACGGTGACCACCCAGATGCGTTGCGCATACCTCTTCTTCATCCTGATGCTTTCCGGCCTCCTTGCTGCCCCGGCTCCGCTGCAGGCTGCCGAGGGCGAAGCGCCCTATGTCGACCACCCGGACTACGATGCCTTCGTGCAGGAAGTCGGCGAGCAGTTCGACATCCCGGCAGCCGAACTGGAACCGATTTTCCAGCAGGCGTTTCGCCAGCAGAAGATCCTGGATGCCATTTCCCGTCCGGCGGAAGGCAAGGACTGGTCCGAGTACCGGCCGATCTTCCTGACCGAGGAACGCATCAGTGGCGGCGTCGACTTCTGGAACAAGCATGCCCGGACGCTGGCACGTGCCGAAGCCGAACTGGGCGTGGATGCCGAAATCATCGTCGCCATCATCGGCGTGGAAACCTACTACGGCCGCATCACCGGCAGCTGGCGCGTCATCGATGCGCTGTCCACCCTGGCCTTCGACTATCCGCCGCGACAGACCTTCTTCCGCAGCGAGCTGCGGCATTTCATGCAACTGGTGCGCGAAGAAAACATCGACCCGCTGTCGGTGCAGGGTTCCTATGCCGGCGCGATGGGTGGCGGCCAGTTCATGCCGAGCTCCTACCGGCAATATGCGGTGGACTTCGATACCGATGGCCAGCGAGACCTGTGGAACTCCTGGCCGGATGCCATCGGCAGCGTGGCGAATTACCTCAGTCGCCATGGCTGGGAACACGGTGCCGTGATTGCCGTACCGGCAGGCGCCGGTGAATCTGCCCCGCTGCAGGAGCAGGGCATGAAGGTCTACAAGGCCAGCCGTTTGCGCCAGCAGGGGCTGGTGTTCTCGGACGTTGTCGACAACGGCGAGGAAGTCCGGCTGGTAGCCCTGCAACAGGACGACGGCCTGCACTACTGGATCGGTCGCGAGAATTTCCGCGTCATCACCCGCTACAACCGCTCGCCCTTGTATGCCATGGCCGTGATGGATCTCGGTCGCGTGATCGAAGCCCGTCGCCAGCAGGCAATTCTCGACAAGGCCGCGTCGCAACGCTGATGAAGATGGCTCGTGTTTTCCGCTTCGTCTTGGTCCTGCTGATCGGTGTGACCGCTGGCTGCGCAAGCCACTCTGCCAGTGTCGCGGGCGCCAGCGGCGATGCCGCACCGGCCGGCCAGTTCGACTACCACAGCGTGGCCATTCCCGAACCGCGGGTCGAACCGCGCAGTCGCTACGGCAACCCCGCAAGCTATGTCGTCTTTGGCGAAACCTACTACGTCATGGACGATGCCAGCGCGCGTGGTTTCGAACAGCGCGGCATTGCCAGCTGGTACGGCACCAAGTTCCATGGCAATCGCACCTCAAGCGGCGAACCCTATGACATGTATGCGATGACGGCGGCCCACAAGGAACTGCCTTTGCCGACCTATGTCGAAGTCGAAAACCTGGTGAACGGTCGCAAGGTCATCGTCCGGGTCAACGATCGCGGGCCGTTCCATGACGGTCGCATCATCGACCTGTCGTATGCGGCCGCCTTGAAACTCGGCGTGGTCTCGACCGGCACGGCCGAGGTCCGCATTCGCGCCCTGCACCCCGGCGAGAGCGATGCCGCTCCGGCCGTGCAGGCACCGGCCGCCGAGACGGTCACCGCTGTGAACACGCCCCTGCCTCCGCCGACCATCGGCCATGAGGGCAGCGACTGGTACATCCAGCTGGCCGCTTTTGGCAGTGCCGACAACGCCCTGGCCTACAAGGGCGAACTGGAAGCCGCCGGGCTGAGGCCCGTGCAGATCGGTACCGACACCGGCGCCTCGCTGTACCGCGTCCGCCTGGGGCCGTATGCCAGCGAGGCGCTGGCCAACGAAAACGCCATGTTGCTGGCCGCCGCCGGCATCACCGAATTTCACATTCACGAAGAAGCCGCCACACCCGGAACTCCATGAGTTTTCCACGGCCCTTGCCAGCCGGCGAGGTGCGCTGGGGCAGGCAGACGGGTAAAATGCCCGGCATTCAAGCTCATCAGCCAGCTGGCTGATGCCACTAGCGATCGAATGCCCATGGAAGTAGCAATGACTGCCATCTTGACGCCCCGACGCCTGCTCTCGACCTTCGTAACCGGCCTGCTGCTGGCCAGCCTTCCCTTGCAGGCCGGCACGCCGCTGCCCGCACCGCCGCAAATCGCCGGCGACAGCCATATCCTGGTCGACCACCAGACCGGCAAGGTGCTGGTCGAGCGTAACGCGGACAACCAGGTCGAGCCGGCCAGCATTACCAAGATCATGACTGCCTACGTGGTGTTCAAGCAGCTCGAAGGCGGCACCCTGTCGCTGGATGACGAGGTGCTGGTCAGCGAGAAGGCCTGGCGCGCACCGGGCTCGCGCATGTTCATCGAAGTGGACAAGAAGATTCCGGTCGAAGACCTGCTGAAGGGCATGATCATCCAGTCGGGCAATGATGCGTCGATTGCGCTGGCCGAGTTCGTGGCCGGCAGTGAAGACAGCTTTGCCGACCTGATGAACCAGTACGCGGCGCAGCTTGGCATGAGCAACTCGAATTTCCGTAATGCCACCGGCCTGCCTTCCGATGGCCACCTGGTCACGGCACGCGACATTGCCATCCTGGTTCGCGCCATGATTGCTGAATTTCCCGAGTATTACCGCTGGTACTCGCAGCGCGAATACACCTGGAACGAAATCACCCAGGGCAACCGCAACCTGTTGCTGTATCGCGACGATCGGGTTGACGGCGTGAAGACCGGTCACACCGATGCGGCCGGCTACTGCCTCGCCGCGTCCGCGGTGCAGGATGACATGCGACTGATTTCGGTCGTCATGGGAACCGGCAGTGAAAAGTCGCGTGCCGATGCCAGCCAGGCACTCCTGAACTACGGCTTTCGATTCTTCGAAACACACAAGCTCTATGCAGCGGGCGACGCGATTACCGAAGCACGCGTCTGGAAAGGCCCGCTCGACACGATCGGCCTGATGCCGCAGCAGGACATCTTCATCACCATCCCGCGCGGCCGGTACGACGAGCTGGAAGCCGTCATGGACCTCAAGAGCCAGCTGATGGCACCGCTGGCCGCCGGCGAGATCGTCGGCGTGGTCCGCATATCGCTGGATGGCGAGGAACTCGTGACGGCGCCGCTGGTACCGGCTGCGCCGGTTCCGGAAGGCAGCCTCTTCCGGGTCATCGTCGACAGCGTCAAGCTGCTGTTCGAGTAACAAACCGTGCCGGAAGCGCTCGCAACGGCCCTGCTGGATGGCGAGTTGCTGCCACTTGCCGACGCGCGGATTTCGCCACTGGATCGCGGTTTTCTCTACGGCGACAGCGTGTACGAAGTCATCCCCTGCTATGACGGCAAGCTGTTCGAACTGCCGGCACACCTCGAGCGCCTGCAGCGCTCGCTGGATGCCACGCGCATCGAACGGCATGACTCGCCCGCTGACTGGCAAGCTGCACTGGAGTCCCTGGTCCGCGCCAACGGCGGAGGCAACCTGGCGGTCTACCTGCAGGTCAGCCGTGGCGCTGATCAAGGTCGTGACCACCGATTCCCGATCGGCGTGAGCCCGACGGTGTTCGGCATGTGCATGCCGCTGCTGCCCGTCGATCCCACGCTCGGACTGGCGGCGGTCACGACCGAGGACCTGCGCTGGCACCGCAACGACATCAAGGCCACCTCGCTGCTGGGCAACGTGCTGGCACGCCAGCTGGCAGCCGAGCGCGGCGCCGACGAGGCCATCCTGTTGCGCGACGGCCTGGCCATCGAGGCCTCGACCAGCAACCTGTTCGTGGTTTCCAACGGCGAGGTATCTACCCCGCCACTGGCGCCGACGATCCTGGGTGGCATCACGCGGCAAGTCATCCTGAAATTGCTGGATCGGCTTGAAATCCACTGGCAGGAAACCCATATCAGCGAGACCGACTTGCGGGACGCCGACGAGATCTGGCTGGCGTCCAGCACCCGCGAAACGAGGGCGGTCACCCTGCTCGACGAAGAGCCCGTTGGCAGCGGTCGACCGGGAGCACTCTGGCAGCGACTGTTCGCGGCCTTCCAGGACTACAAGGCCGAGTCGCTCGACACGCGGTAGAATCAACAGCAGGCACAGCCCAGGCAAAAGCACATGAACGAGAAGACACCCGAAGAACTGCTCGAATTTCCCTGCGAGTTTCCGATCAAGGTCATGGGCCGGCAGTCGGAGGAATTCGAATCGGTGGTGCTCGGCATTTTCGAAAAACACCTGGATGACATGGACCAGGCCAGCGTCAGCAGCAAGCCGTCCGGTTCGGGCAACTTCATCTCGCTGACCGTGGTGTTCGAAGCGAACAGCAAGGAACATCTCGACAACATCTACCGCGAGCTGACCGATCACGAACTGGTGCTGTTCTGCCTGTGAGCAAGTCGATCCCCGAACCTGTCATCCGCGATCTGGGCCAGGTGGATTTCGAATCCACCTGGCAGGACATGCAGGACTTCACCCAGTCGCGCGACGACGACACGCCCGACGAAATCTGGTTCCTGGAGCACGATCCGATCTTCACCCTGGGCATGAACGGCAAGCGCGAGCACGTGCTGGCGCCCGGTGACATTCCCCTGCTGGATATCGATCGCGGTGGCCAGGTCACCTACCACGGCCCGGGCCAGCTGGTGGTCTACCCGCTCGTGAACCTGCGGCGCCAGAAACTGGGCGTGCGTGACCTGGTGGACGCCATGGAGCGTTCGGTCGTGGATTGCCTGGCCGATTTCGACATCAAGGCCGCACCGAAGCCCGATGCGCCTGGCGTGTACACCGAGGACGGCGCCAAGATCGCCTCGCTGGGCATCCGCGTGCGGCGCGGCTGCAGCTACCATGGCCTGGCGTTCAACGTGAACATGGATCTCGAGCCCTTTGACCGCATCAACCCCTGCGGCTACGAAGGACTGCAGATGACGCAGGTCGTGGATCGCGGGGGTCCGGCCGATCTGCAGGCAATCCGATCGGCGCTGGAGCCCCATTTGAAACGCCATCTGCGTTACAATTGACCACTTTCCCGAGCCCCAGCCATGGTATCGGCCCGGGAAAATCGCCCGACATTCTTCCCAACCCGAGGTTGAGATGACCGATTTAACCGCCAAGAGCCAGCGCCCTCGCCCGCAGAAGGTCGAGCAGGGCCGCAAGATGACCGCGCAGGAAAAGATGGCGCGCATCCCGGTAAAGATCGAACCCACCACCACGCGCCAGCGCAAGCCGGAGTGGATCCGTGCCAAGTCGCCGGCCACGCCGGAGGTCGCACGCCTGAAGAAGGTGCTGCGCGACCAGAAGCTGGTCACGGTCTGCGAGGAAGCCGCCTGCCCGAACATCGGCGAATGCTTCGGCAAGGGCACGGCCACCTTCATGATCATGGGTGACATCTGCACGCGCCGTTGCACCTTCTGCGACGTGGCGCACGGTCGCCCGAATGCGCTGGACCCGGAAGAGCCGAAACACCTGGCAGAAACCATCGAGGCCATGGGCCTGAAGTACGTGGTCGTCACCTCGGTGGACCGCGACGACCTGAAGGATGGCGGCGCCCAGCATTTCGTGGATTGCATCTCGGCCACTCGTGCCCGCACGCCGGATACCCGCATCGAGGTACTGGTGCCCGACTTCCGCGGCCGCATGGACATCGCCATCGAGATCATGGACAAGGCTCCGCCCGATGTCTTCAACCACAACCTGGAGACGGTCAAGCGGCTGTACCGCGAAGTGCGCCCGGGTTCGGATTACCAGCACTCGCTGGACCTGTTGAAGCGCTTCAAGGCGGCACATCCCGAGGTGATCACCAAGTCCGGCATCATGGTCGGCCTCGGTGAAGAGATGGACGAGATCTTCGAGGTCATGCAGGACCTGCGCAACCACGACGTGGACATGCTCACCGTCGGCCAGTACCTGCAGCCGAGCCGCTTCCATCACCCGGTGGTGCGCTTCGTGCATCCGGACGAGTTCAAGGAAATCGAGCGTCGCGGCTACGAAATGGGCTTCAAACACGTGGCGTCGGGGCCGATGGTCCGCTCTTCCTACCATGCCGACCTGCAGGCCGACGACCTGTTCGAGCCCGAGAAGACGGCCAGCTGAGCAACACCATGAAACCTCCGAAGAAACCGGCCGCAGGCCGGTTTTTTTCGATCCTGTGTCTGACCGTGAATCATGTGCACGTGTGCTCAAGATCCTGGGGGAAAACGAAAAATGTGTAAATTTAGGTACACAAATCCTAAACTTTGAACCAGGAGGCCAGGTAAGGGACAGCACCATGCCGCTACAACGTCATTTCGGCCGCCGCCTGCGGCAGATTCGCCAGAGCCAGGGGCTGGCGCAGCGCGAACTGGCCAGGCTGGTCGGAATGGACGTAAAAACCCTGAGCAATATCGAATGCGGCCGGCACGGCACTCGCTTCAGCCAGATCGAGCGGCTGGCCGACGTCCTGGATGTCGCGGTGCACGAGTTGTTCATATTCGGTGGCGGCAAGCACTGAGCAACGAGCTGGCGTGACCACGCACCGCCTGCAGCGGTTATCATCACCCGATCCGAGTTCGCGAACCCATGCCCATGACCCAGAAGCAGGCCGCATTTCGACTCCGCCGAGCCACTGCCAGCGACTTCCCCGCCATGCTGGCCATAACGCATGCCGCGCTGCGACAGCTGGCCACGCCTCGCTACCGACCACAGGACATCGAGGAAGCCATCGCCACCGGTGCATGGACCCTGCATGAGTCATTGCTGGTCGAAGGTCGCTATTTCGTCGCGGCCGACGACCAGGGTGTCATCGTCGGTGGTGGTGGCTGGAACCGCGACTGGCTGGGGCCTGCGGATGAGGATATCGGCCAGCCGGAATACATGGCAGCGCTGCGCGCCATGTTCGTCAATCCGCAACGCGCTGGCCAGGGCATCGGTTCAATGCTGCTGGAACACATCCTGGCGGATATCGACAGACAGGGAATCGCCGTTACCGAACTGTTCGCGTCGTTCGATGCGGAACCGCTCTATGCCCGCTTCGGTTTCGAAACGCTTTGCCTGCAGAGCCTGCATCTCGAGAGCGGTGCCATCATGAAAGGCACGCGCATGCGGCGCGTGCGTCCCTGATCTTCAATCGTCCGCGTTGAGGCTCGCCAGGCGCTCGGGCGTGCCGACGTCACTCCACTCGCCGGCATGCAGCTCGCCACTGACCTGGCCGGCGGCTGCGCGCTCGCGCAACAAGGGTGCCAGCGCTGCTCGTCCTGGCAACTGGCCGGCAAAGAAACCGGCCTTGAAACGCGCCAGTCCCGAGTAGGTATGGCGTGTCGCGGCATCCAGCAGCACGCGTCCATCGCTCCCCAGGCCGAAATCGCCTGCGGGGTGATGCGAAGGATTCGGCACCAGCACGAGATGCGCCAGCGCCTCGCCCATGGGATGCGACAGCAGGTTTGCAATGGAGTAGTCCGTCCAGACGTCGCCGTTCATCACGATGAAATCGTCACCCAGCATCGGCAGGGCCCGGACTATCCCGCCAGCGGTCTCCAGCGCACCCTCCGGTTCCCGCGAATACCGCACCTGGAGCCCGAAGTCGGATCCGTCACCGATCGCCGCCTCGATCTGCTCTCCCAGCCACGCCACGTTGATGACGCACTGCTCGATGCCGGCGGCGGCCAGCGCTTCAAGATGCCAGGCCAGCAGCGGTTTGCCGCGAAGTTCCAGCAAGGGCTTCGGGCACTCGTCCGTCAGCGGTCGCATGCGCTCGCCCCGTCCTGCGGCCAGCAACATCGCCTTCATGCTGCACTCCGGTATTTCTCAAGCAGGCCAGCGAGCCCTTGCAAGGCAACGACATGCCCCTGCCGTTGCAAGGCTGCGTGCAGGTAATCGAAAAACCGTGGCAGCTCCGGCAGGTAATGTGGCTTGCCGTCGCGGTGCTTGAGTCGTGAGAAAATGCCGATGACTTTCAGGTGACGCTGCATGCCCATCAGGTCCATGCTCTGCTGCAGGTCAGCCGGCAGCGCAATCCCAGCCGCCTCGGCCTGCTCGCGGTAAGCAGCACACCAGGATTCGATACGGGATTCCGGCCAGGAAATGAACGCATCCCGGAACAGGGAGACGAGGTCGTAGGTCACCGGGCCGCGCACGGCATCCTGGAAATCGATGATTCCCGGCCCTCGGTCGGTAACCATCAGGTTACGCGGCATGAAGTCGCGATGCACGAACACCCGGGGCTGCTCCAGTGCGCTGGCAACCAGGCAGTCGCAGGCAGCCTCCCAGTCGGCCTGTTCGGCGGTCGAGAAAGATTGTCCCCGTTCCCTGGCGAGATACCAGTCCGGGAACAAGGCGAGTTCCTGGCGCAGCAAGCGCTCGTCATAGGGCGGCAAACCGCTGGCGTCGGCCTTGGATTGCAGGGTAACCAGCGCCGCCAGTGCCTGGCCGACATGCTGTTCGACCTGTGTCTCGGAAGGACCGGCTTGCAGCGCTTGCAGCAATACCCGGTCGCCGAGATCGCTCAGCACCAGGAATCCCCGCCCGGCATCACGCGCCAGCACCTCGGGAACCACCAGGCCGGCATTCGCCAGTCGTGCGGCGATCGCACAAAAGGCGTCGCTGTCTTCCCGGTCCGGCGGCGCATCAACCAGAATCCAGCTGCTTGCGCCCTTTTGCCCCCGGAAATAACGGCGAAAACTGGCATCCGCGGACACGGTGCTGATCACCCAGTCATCAATCCCCAGGGCTCCGGCAGCCCACTCGACCAACTGTTGTTGGCGCTCATCCATCCCCGTTCGCTCCCTGTCGCCGGCCAGCATGGGCCGGGCGCAATGCCGGCCAGTCGTTTCCGGATGGTAACGGGTCTGTGCGGCATCGTCATGCAGGTGGTCGGCGACAGACCATGGAAAGCCAATGGAAACGGGCTTTTCGGCTGCCACACCGGGGTCTGGCTGATAGAATGCGCGTCATGTCGAGAATCGCCGCCAGCCCGCAACCCGGCCCTTCGGGCAGTGCCCATGACCCGGGCCTGCGCGGCATGGCGTTGCCGCGGCCTGGCTCCAGGCCCGCCAGCCTGCTGCTGCTGGTAGCGCTGCTGGCCATCGGCTCCAGCCCCACGGCCGCCGCGCAATCCCAGGACATGCAGCGCCAGGCCGAGCTGTCCTGTCCGTCCGTGCTGTCGCTGTCTCCGGAGCAACAGGCAATACTCGATACCCCCGAGAATCCCGATGCGCCCATCATTGTCGATGCCGACGAGGGCCAGCTGGTCACAGAAGGTTTCTCGGTACTCCGAGGCAACGTGATTTACACCCAGGCCAATCGCCAGGTCAGTACCGAGCGCCTGGAAGTGAACCGGGACAGCGGTGTCGTCCGGACCGACCAGCCCGTGCGCTTCCTTTCCAGTGACCTCGGCTTCGATGCCGAAGGACTGGAGTTCGATACCCTCGAAGAGCGCGGCACGCTCCAGGACGCGGACTTCTACCTGTTCCCGCGCAATGCTCGCGGCCGCGCCGACACTGTTGCCATTCTTTCTCGCGAGCAACTCACGCTGTCGGGCATCGCCTTCACCACCTGCCCGGTCGGCAACGATGACTGGTACCTGCATGCCGCTTCGCTGGAGCTCGACCAGGAAGAAGGCATTGGCGTGGCGAAACACATGCGCCTGTCATTCATGGACGTACCGTTCTTCTACGTTCCGTGGCTGAGTTTTCCGATCAATGACGAACGCAAGAGCGGTTTCCTGTTCCCGGAAATCGGCAATTCCAGCACGCGCGGCACCTTCCTGCGCGTGCCCTATTACCTCAATATCGCACCGCAGCTCGATGCGACGATTGCGCCCTACTTCATGAGCAAGCGCGGCACCCTGCTGGATACGGAGCTGCGCTACCTGTCGGTGTTCGGCGAGGGCAAGGTCGAATACGAGCGCATCGAGGACCAGGTCACCGACACGACACGATACCGCGGCGCATTCGACCACCGGGCGCGTTTCGGTGGCGGCTGGAATGCCGGCATCAATTACAACCTCATTTCCGATCCCAGCTACCTTGAAGACATGTCGGATTCGGGACGCGCCACGGAGGTCTCCTACCTGGTGCAACGGGCATACGTTGCCAACGCCGGCGTCGATTATTCCGTGCGGCTGTCGACTCGCCAGTTCGAAAAGGTGGATCCGGAAGCGCTGGATGCCACGGGGCCCTACGAAGAAAAACCCTCGCTGGAAGCGTATTACGCACCCCTGGCCATCGCCGGGATGATCGAACCGGAGCTGCTGCTGGATGCGACCCGCTTCGAGCAGCCATTCAAGATCGATGGCGACCGGCGACACCTGCAACCCGCGCTGGCGCTGGATCTTGGCAACAGCGGCATCATCGCCCGCCCGAAAGTCAGCTTGTGGGACACGGAGTACGACCTCCAGGCGACCGATGGCAGCACGCGGGAAATCGACCGCTCGATCGTCGTCAAGGAGCTGGATCTCGGTGTGGTGCTGGAGCGCGAAATGGCACGCTCACGCCAGACGCTGGAGCCCAGGCTCTACTACCTTGACGTGCCCTACGAAAACCAGGACTTCATCCCGCTGTTCGACACGCGCGAGGCCACGCCTACCCTGGAGCAACTGTTTCGTCCGAATCGCTATGTCGGCATCGACCGACTGGGGGACACCGAGCAGGTCACTGCGGGCCTAACCAGCCGCTTCATCGACGCCAGCAGCGGCCACACCTGGCTGCAACTCGATGTCGCGCGGGCCCACTATTACGAGGATCGCCAGGTCACGCTGGTGTTCGGCGAACCGATCGCAACCTCCACTGAATCTGACGTGTTCGCTGCGGTACACTATGCGCCATCCGAAGCACTGAATATCCGCCTCGACGCCAGCATTGATCCCGGGCCGGATCGGATCGGCATCGTGACCAGCCGGTTCTCCTGGGTGCCGAGCGCCAGGACCGAGCTCCATTTTTCCTACTCGTTCCGTCGCGACCGGGCCCCGGTCAGCCTGCCGGACGAGTCCTTCGAGCAGGCCAGCCTTGCCCTGCTGGCGCCCCTGGGAAATCGCTGGACCTTCTTCGGCAAGGCGAGTTACTCCCTGCCGGAGGAGCGCAGTATCGAGACAATGGCAGGACTCGAATATGAATCCTGCTGCTGGGCGTTTCGCACGTTCCAGCGCCGCTACATCCGCAATCGCAGCGGCGAGGTCGACTCCAGCCTGTGGTTGCAACTTGAATTCAAGGGTCTCGCCAACGTCGGTCGCGGCGTCAGCGACATCCTTGGCAATGATTTTGAAGCTTACGGTGAAGAAGAATGAAACACGCAGCAAGCAAAGCCGCACTCCTGCTCCTGCTCGCACTGCCGATGGGCCACGCCCTGGCAGCGCCCGAGGATCCGAATGCCACGCGAGGCGTGCTGGTCGACGGCATTGTCGCAGTGGTCGGCGAGGACGTGATCCTGCGCAGCGACCTCGAATTCAAGATGGAGCAGTTGCGTCGCAACCTGCAGCAACGAGGCGCGCAGGTACCGCCACGGGACATTTTCGAACAACAGGTACTGGAACGGCTGATCGACCAGGAGCTGCAGGTGCAATGGGCCGAGCAAGTCGGTCTGCAGATCTCCGACGACCAGCTCAACCAGGCCATCAATACCATCGCACAGCGCAATGAAGTCAGCCTTGAAGAGCTGCCCCGCGTGCTGGCTGCGGAGGGTGTCGATTACGCGACGTTCCGGCAGCAGGTGCGCGAGGACATGCTGCTCAGCCAGGTCAAGGAAGCCGCTGTCGACAGCCGGATCAACGTGCTGCCGCAGGAGCTCGATGAATACATGCGCCGGGCAGCAACCGAGGGCGGTGACCAGCAGTTCCGCATCGCTCACATCCTGCTGGCCATGCCAAGCCAGGCTTCGCCTTACGAGGCGGAATCGGTGTTGCGCAAGATCAAGGGCATCCGCGACGAAATCACCAGCGGCAAGATCAGCTTCGACAACGCTGCCATTTCCTACTCCGATGGCCAGCAGGCCCTGGAGGGCGGCGACCTCGGCTGGCGCACGCCGGCCGACATCCCGAGCCTCTTCTCGGAAATCGTGCTGGAAATGGAAGTCGGTGACGTATCCGAACCGATTCGCAGCGGCAGTGGCTATCACCTCGTAACCCTGGTGGACGCCAAGCGACCGGATCGCGTGCTGGCTACCGAGACCAACTCCCGCCACATCCTGCTGAAGCCCTCGGCCATCCTGACCAAGGAGCAGGCCATCAAGCAGCTCCGCGAGCTGAAAAAGCGTGTCGAAGCCGGCGAGGATTTCGAGGAGCTCGCACGCGAGTACTCGGATGACCCGGGCAGCGCACCGCAGGGTGGCAACCTCGGATGGAACCCGCCGGGTACCTTTGCACAGGAATTCCAGGACACGCTGGACGCACTGAAGCCGGGTGAAATATCGGATCCCTTCGAGACCCAGTTCGGCATCCACATCGCACAGTTGATCGATCGTCGCGAAACCGACTTCACGGATCGCGTGCAGCGCAATCGCGCCTACCAGGCGATCATCGCCCGGAAGGCGGAAGCCCAGTTCCCGATCTGGCTGCAGCAGCAGCGCGATGAAACGTTCATCGAGAAGCGCCTGGACTGAACCAGGCGTCAGGGCTGGCAACGGATCATGAGCGCGCACCCCGAACAGCCACTGGCGCTGACTGCCGGAGAGCCGGCAGGCATCGGGCCTGACCTGTGCGTCATGCTCGCGGCCCGGGGATTCGGCCGTCCCGTGACGGTTGTTGCCGACCCCGACCTGCTTGCCTCCAGGGCGGCAACACTGGGTATCGAGGTCAGCATCAAGGCCGGTTCGCAGGCACCGACCGGTGCTGCGGGCGAACTGCATGTCACGCCCGTTCGGCTGGCCAGCCGCGTCCGCCCGGGACAGCTCGATCCCGCCAATGCGCCCTACATCCTGGCCACCCTCGATGCCGCCATCGAGGGATGCCTGCAAGGTCGGTTCGCCGGCATGGTTACCGCCCCCCTGCACAAGGGCATCATCAACGATGCCGGCATTCCGTTCAGCGGGCACACCGAGTACCTGGCCGAATGCTGCAACGTGCAGCGCGTGGTCATGATGCTGGCCGCCGGCAACCTCAGGGTCGCGCTGGCCACCACGCACCTGCCACTGCGACAGGTTGCCGATGCCATCAACCGCGATGACCTGCGTACCACGCTTGGCATTCTCGACGCCGATCTCCGGCAGAAGTTCGCCCTGCCCTCGCCGAAAATCGTGGTGCTGGGCCTGAACCCGCACGCCGGCGAAGGCGGACATCTCGGTGGCGAAGAGATCAGCATCATCTCGCCGGTGATCGACAGCCTGCGCGCCGAGGGCATGAACCTGCTCGGGCCGCTGCCAGCCGACACGGCATTCACGCCGCGCGTGCTGGCCAGTACCGATGCGGTGCTGGCGATGTACCACGACCAGGGTTTGCCCGTACTGAAGCATGCCGGTTTCGGCAGCGCCGTCAATGTGACGCTGGGGCTGCCGATCATTCGCACCTCGGTCGATCACGGCACCGCACTGGAACTGGCCGGTACCGGCGACGTCGACACTGGCAGCCTGGACGCCGCGCTGGACATGGCTGCCGACATGCATGCCCGTTGCCACGGCATGGATCCCTCGTGAACACCCACCGCCCGCGCAAGCGCTTCGGTCAGCATTTCCTGCATGATCGCAACGTGATCGACCGCATTGTCGGCGTCATCGGCCCGCAGGAAGATGACCGCCTGGTCGAAATCGGTCCTGGCCTCGGCGCTCTCACGGAACCGTTGCTGAAACAGGCAGGCAAGCTGCATGCCGTGGAGCTGGATCGCGATGTCATTCCGCACCTTGAGGAACGCTGCAATTCGCTGGGCGAACTCGTCATTCACCAGTCGGATGCCCTGAAATTCGATTTCGGCCAGCTGGCCGCAGATATCGGTTCGCCGCTGCGACTGGTCGGCAACCTGCCATACAACGTTTCGACGCCCTTGCTGTTCCATTTCCTGAAATACCGCGACGTCGTCAGCGACATGCATTTCATGTTGCAGAAGGAAGTGGTGGATCGCATGGCTGCACCACCGGGCAGCAAGACCTACGGCCGGCTCAGCGTGATGCTGGCGGCCGACTGCGACATCGAATCCCTGTTCATCATCCGGCCCGGTGCTTTCAATCCGCCACCGAAGGTCGATTCCGCCATCGTGCGACTGACCGTGCGCACGGCACCCGCTTTCCCGCTGCCGGACCGCGCCCTGTTCGCGAGGCTGGTAACGCAGGCCTTCTCGCAACGCCGCAAGACGCTGCGCAACACCATGAAGGGCATGCTGACCGCCGAGCAGATCGAGGCCTGTGAAGTGGATCCGCAGGCGCGCCCGGAGACCCTTTCGCCAGCCGCATTCGGCCGGCTTGCGATTGCCGCCGCAGACTGACTTATACTCGGGACAGGCCCGAAGCATGAGTGCGCCATGTCCTATCAGAACATTCTCATTGCCGTCGACCTCACCGAGGACAGCGAAGCCGTCGCCCGCAAGGGCATGGCCGTTGGCCGCCAGCTGGCTGGAGCAACGGAGGCCCGGCTGCACTTGCTGCACGTGGTCGAGTACCTGCCGGTCGATCCTGCCGGCGAAGCGATGATGCCGCCCCCGGTCAACATGGAAGCGGACCTGACCAACGCTGCCCGCGAACGGCTGGACACGCTGGCCGGCAAGCTGGACCTGCCGGATTGCCGCCGTCACGTGCTGCTGGGGAACATCAAGGCAGAGGTGAACCGGCTCGCCGAGGAAATCGAGGCCGACCTGATCGTACTGGGCAGTCACGAGCGACACGGCTTCGCCCTGTTGCTGGGCTCGACCGAAAAGTCCGTCCTGTCAGCCGCCCCTTGCGACGTGCTGGCTGTGAGGCTGGGGCGCAGCTGAAGCCGGACCTGCTTGCGCCTGTGGCAGGTCACGGCATCGCGTACAATGCCGCCATGACTTCGAATTCCACCGACAATGACAACCGCAGCCTGACCACGCTTGCCGATGGCGAACACGCCATCGAGGTGCTGGTAGAAACCAGTTACCTGGCCGTGCAATCCGAGCCGGCCGACAAGCAGTACGTCTTCAGCTACACCATCACCATCGAAAACCAGGGCCGCTTGAACGCCCAGCTCGTTTCGCGACGCTGGGAGATTACCGATGCCAATGGCAAGGTGCAGGAGGTCGAAGGTCCCGGTGTGGTTGGCGAGCAGCCGCTCATCAAGCCCGGCGAGGCCTTTCGCTACTCCAGCGGTGCCATGCTGGAAACGCCGGTCGGCAGCATGCAGGGCCATTACTGCATGCGCGCCGATGACGGCAGCGAATTCAAAGCCATCATCCAGCCCTTCACACTGGCCTGCCCGGGCGTCCTGAACTGATGAGCACGACGGCATCCGGCACGCCAGCTCATCGACCACGCCGCAATACCTGGGCAATCGGCGATGTGCAGGGCTGCCTCGATGCGCTCAAGGCGCTGCTCGAAAAGATCGATT
>JAWWBS010000025.1 GCA_033720895.1 Gammaproteobacteria bacterium | reverse complement strand
TTCATGCCTCGCGTGATGCGACCGACCAGGGGCAGTCGCAACAGGAATCGATGATACTTCTGTCGCGGCCCTGGCTCGCGCAGGACCCGGCGCACCATCCAGGCAATGGCAATCACGCCGACGGCCAGTGCCATCCACCATTCACGGAGAAAGTCGCTGAGAAAGATCAGTCCGCGCGTCAGCGCCGGCAGTTCCTCGCCAATGTTGTCAAACACGGCTACGACCTTCGGGACCACGTAGGCAAGCATCGCGATGATGATGGCGAAGGACATGAAGATGAGCACCGCCGGGTAGATCATCGCGACGGAGAGCTTCTGCTGCAGTGCCTGGCGCTTTTCCGCATAGTCGGCAAGCCGCTCGAGCACCGCATCGAGGTGACCGGTCTGTTCACCGGCGGCAACCGTGGCACGGAAGATTTCCGGGAAGATGTGCGGAAACTCTGCCAGGCCATAGGCCAGCGAATGACCTTCCATCAGGCGACCGCGCACCGCCATGACCACGTTGGAGAGGCGGGCTTTCTCGGTCTGCTGGGCAACGGCAAGCAGGGCTTCCTCGAGCGGCAGGCCGGAGCGAACAAGGGTCGCCAGTTGCCGTGTCATCAGGGAGAGTTCGGCGGCACTGATACCCCGTTGCAAGGAAAAGGCCTTGCGCTTGCCGCGGTCCTGTTCGGCGGCAGGCGTGACGTCCAGCGGTGTCAGGTGCTTGTCGCGAAGCAATTGCCTGGCATGTCTTGCCGTGTCGGCTTCCAGCGTGCCCTTGGTTTCTCGCCCGCGTGTGTCGAGGGCCTTGTATTCGAATGCACCCATGGCGAACGGCTATCAGTCCTCGCGACTGACGCGCAGGACCTCCTCGATGGTGGTTTCGCCGCTCAGGACCCTGCGTTTGCCATCGTCGCGCAGCGAAGGGCGGGTCCTTCGAGCGTGTTTCTCCATTGCAGATTCACTGGCGCCATCATGAATCATGTTGCGCATTTCTTCGTCGACCGGGATGAGTTCGTAGATGCCGGTGCGGCCGATGTAACCGAGATTGTTGCAGTCGTCACAGCCGCTGGCGTGGTAGACAGTGCATTCTTCATTGGCACCGATCCCCAGCATCTCCCGCTCCCTCTCGCCGGGTGAATACGGCTCCCGGCACTGGTTGCAGAGCAGCCGGACCAGTCGTTGAGCGAGCACGCCCACCAGTGACGAGGACAACAGGAAGGGTTCGACCCCCATGTCCCGCAGGCGACTGACCGCGCCGACTGCCGTATTGGTATGCAGGGTGGACATCACCATGTGACCGGTCAGGGAAGCCTGTACGGCGATCTCGGCGGTTTCGAGGTCACGGATTTCACCAACCATGACCACATCCGGATCCTGGCGCAGGATGGCACGCAGGCCGCGCGCGAACGTCATGTCGACCTTGGTATTCACCTGCATCTGGCCGATACCTTCGAGGTAGTACTCGATGGGATCCTCGACCGTGAGGATGTTGCGGCTCTGGTCGTTGATCGCGGCCAGTGCGGCATACAGGGTGGTGGTCTTGCCGGAACCGGTCGGGCCGGTGACCAGCAGGATGCCGTGGGGCTTGTGGATCAGCTGGTCCATCAGGTCGCGTGTCACTGGATCCATGCCGAGGTGGCCAAGATCGAGACGGCCCGCCTGCTTGTCCAGCAGGCGAAGTACAACGCGTTCGCCATGACCCGCCGGCACGGTGGATACGCGCACGTCGACGGCGCGACCGGCAATGCGCAGCGAAATTCGCCCATCCTGGGGCAGGCGCTTTTCCGCGATATCCAGCTTGGACATGACTTTCAGGCGCGACACCACCAGGGGTGCCACTGCCCGTCGGCTCTGCAGGATTTCGCGCAACACGCCGTCGACCCGTATGCGTACCACCAGGCGGTTTTCGAAGGGCTCGACGTGAATGTCGGAGGCACCTTCCTTGACGGCCTGCGTGAGCAGGGCGTTGATGAGACGGATGATCGGCGCATCGTCATCGGAATCGAGCAGATCCTCGGGTTCAGGGAGCGCGTCGGCGACCTGGTTGAGGTCCATGTCGTCCTCGAGGCCCTCCATCATCTGCATGGCGCCGTCAGAACGATCTTCGTAATTGAGTTGCAGCGCTTCGTCGAACTCGCTGGCGGTCACCTTGCTGAGTGGCAGGGTTTCGCCGAGCAGGCGACGTGCTTCCAGCAAGGCCTCGCGTGGTGCATCCTCGCGCAGCAACAGCTCGCGTCGGCCATCATGGCTGACCAGCAGGATGCCGTTGCGCTTGGCAAAACCGAAGGGCAGGCGGTCGCGCTGGGCCGTGGACTCGATGTCCAGCCCGGCGATGTCCTGTTCCAGCATGTCTTCGTGTGTCGTGGACATCAGTCTTCGTTGCTCGCGTCATCGTCATCGCTTGCTTCGATGCGCAGGCCGCGTTCGTCATACTCGGGAGCAATGGGCTGCGACACGCTCGGCATCAGCGAGACACTGCCATCTTCCTTGCGGCCACGCTGCAGGTCGCGAATCTGGCGATACTTCTCATTGGTATAGAGCGCGGAGTCTTCCGGCGTCCTGAGGATGGACGGCTTCAGGAACACCATCAGGTTGCGCTTGATCTTGCTGGAGGTCCTGTACCGGAACAGTTCGCCGAGCACCGGTATGCTGCCCAGCAGGGGAACGCGTTGCTCGCCTTCCTGGACCTGGTCATCAATGAGACCGCCGAGAACGATGATCTCGTTGTTCTCTGCGACCACGGAAGTGGTGATCGAACGGTTGTTGGTGATCAGGTCGACCGCGCCCTGCGATCCTTGCTGCAGGCTGGAGACTTCCTGCTCGATTTTCAGCACGATCGTGGTGCTGTCGCTGATCTGCGGCGTGACCTTGAGGCTGATGCCGACTTCTTCGCGGTTGATGGTCTGGAAAGGATTGACCGAATTGTTCTGGCCCGTATTGGCATAGGAGCCCGACAGGAACGGCACTTCCTGGCCCACCTTGATCTCGGCTTCCTCGTTGTCCATGGTCGTGATCGAGGGTGTCGACAGGATGTTGGTCGAGGAATTGCCGGCCAGCGCCCGCAGCAGTCCGACAAAGCTGGTTTCACCGGAGACGATGCGACCAAAGCCCAGCGTCAGGCCAGCGGCCTGGTTCAGCAACCCGGCTGTTGCCTGGCCCGCACCGTCATCGGCTTCGAGGGCGCCCGCCACCTGGCCGACGCCGACACCCGAACCCGGGAAGTTGGTGATCCCGACGGGCGAGTCGTCATCCGCTCCGTCGGCAGCCCAGGTCACGCCCAGTTCGGCGGAATTGTTCGACGAGATCTCGGCGATGATGGCTTCGACGTGCACCTGTGCCCGTCGAATGTCGAGCTTCTCGATGATGGTCTGCAGGTTGCGCATGATCTTGGGTGGCGCGGTAATGACCAGTGCATTGGTGTCCGGCTCGTGCAGTACGACGACGTCGGAGTAGCCACCACGCGAACCGCCCTGGCTTTCCTCTTCCTTGCTGGCCACTTCGGTGACCTGGCCCTTCAGGATGTTGGCCAGGTTTTCCGAGTTGGCATAGCGCAAGTAGACCACCTGGGTATTGCCACCGGATTCCAGTGGTGTATCGAGGTGCGAGATCAAGGCCCGCATGCGCAGGCGATCGGCCTGCGAGCCACTGATCAGCACGCTGTTGGTGCGATCATCGGCGGCGATGGTCGGCGGCGTGCCGCCCGTATCGCGGCCGGCATTCTGCATCAGCGCGGAGAGTACGCGGACGGTCTCCGAAGCGGAGGCATTCTCCAGGGTGATCACGTCGACATCGTTGTCGCTGGCCCGATCGATCTTGCGAATCACGTTGAGCACGCGATCGACGTTGCCGGCGCGGTCGGAGATGATGATGAAGTTGCCACCGGGGTAGGCCGACATGTGGCCATACTGCGGAATCAGGGGGCGCAGGATGGGGACCAGCTGGGCTGCTGGCGCATTCCGCAATGCAACCACCTGGGTCACCATGTCATCGAAAGGCAGCGATTCCGGTGAGCCGACACCACCACCGATCTGCTTGGCTTCCACCGAGGGAACGATCTTGATGGTGCCGTTGCCACCTTCGACAGCGGCAAAGTTGTGAACCTGGAGCACGGACAGGAACGTGTCGTAAACCGCTTCGATGGCGATGGGCTGTGCGGACACCAGGGTTACCCGACCCTTGACCCGTGGATCCAGGATGAAGGTCTTGCCAGTAATCTCGCTGACGGAAGTGGCAACCTCGCGGATGTCGGTGTCGACGAAATTCAGCGTGATCGTGGCACCGGACGGCATGCCGGCCTGGGCGCTGGCAGTGGCGAACAGCAGCAGGGCCGCGAGAATGCGCAGGGCATGTCGGCAGTTGGCCAGCCAGCCTGTGTGTCCAGGGTATCGAGCAATCATTGCAATCCTTCCGTTAATGTCGGTGCCTATCGTGTTCTGCAAGCCTGCTTGTTTCAAGCCGGTATTCATCGGTCTGCATTCAGTGTGATGTTCTCTTCCTGTTCACCGCGTCGCAGTGTCAGCGACAGGGAGTCCAGTGACTGGATTCCCTGCAGGACTTCGGCCATCGAGGCCGGATCGGTCAGGCTCATGCCATTGACTGCGGTGACCAGGTCGCCGGGCCTCAGCCCGGCTGCCGCGAAGCGCTCGCGTTGCTGCAGCGGCCATATTTTCACGCCGACCATCTGGCCGTTCTCCATCACCGGCTGCATGCGGACAAGGTCGCTGAGGGCGCCCGGATTGCTCGCCAGGTCGTCGCGAATATCGGTGAAGTCATTACCGCTGCTGCGGGAGTCGACGCTGGACTCTTCCCTGATCTCCGGGGTGATGTCTGCCGACTGGCGGGGCAGGGTCAATGTCTCCAGCTGGCCGCGGCGATCCAGGATGACACGGTCGGCCAGCACGCTGTGCACGACAGCACCGCCGGGAACACTGCTGCCCACGGCGTAGACCTTTTCCAGGCTGCCGGAGGCAATGATGGCCCGCGAGAAGTCCGCCTCGGTAGCCGACAGGATGCCCCTCAGCTTCAGGTTCAGCCGGGTTTCCGGGGCATTGATCGTGCTCGCGGCCTGCACTTCGGCAGGATCGGCAGCACCGAACATGTGGGTAGCCGCCACCCGGGCCAGGTCGATCGAACCGCTGCTGTTCGAGTCGGCGCCGGCAAGGGCCTCGGCGGGCGGCATGCCGGGCTTGAAGCTCCAGGTGTCGGCAACCCGCCACACCAGCTCGGCGGACAACCAGCCCGCCAGCAGGACGAGCAGGACACTGCTGGTGGCTGGTCCCCTTCGTTCCAGCCAGCTGTTCAGGGCTGGCAGGCCGATTTGCTTGATACGCTCGTTCATGGCTGGCTTCCGGAAAGGCCGGATTGTTCCCCGTGGTTTGCCGCAGCGGGCACTCTTGACCGCAATCGACGTCGTGATAATAAGGTGTCCCGGTCGCACATCCTACTGGGGCAAACCTTCGCACGCCATCCTGCCCTGCAAAGTGGTCAATCCATGACCAGCTTTCGCGGCGGGTGCCTTTTTCCCGCATTCCGTTACACTGGGCGACAGGACAAGAATGAAGAATATGACAGGAAGTCGCAGGGAATGTGGTCTTCTGCCTTGATTTGTGCAGGCAATCGGCAGACGGGCACCGGGGGAAAAGACCAGGGGGCGGTGTGAACCAGAGGTGGCTGATACGCGGTGGCATAACCGCGTTGCTGTTTTTCGTGTTCCTTTTGCACATCAAGGGCGTGCTGTCGTTCCAGCTCCTGAACCAGCTGGAAAACTTCGCCTATGACGCCCGCGTGAACATCACCGCGCCGGGCACCATCGACACGCGCGTGGTCATCGTCGATATCGACGAGGCCAGCGTAGAGGCCGAGGGCCAGTGGCCATGGCCGCGCGATCGCCTGGCCCTGATGATCGACCACCTGTTCGATCGCTACGCGGTGCGTGCCGTGGGCTTCGATATCACTTTCCCGGAACCCGAGCTGAACCCCGGCACCGATGTTCTTGATCGACTGGCCCGCGAGCAGCTGGCCGGGAATCCCGAGTTCCAGGCTGCCTACGCCGAGGTCCGGCCTTCCCTGGAACACGACCGCCTGTTTGCCGAAGCAATCAAGGGTCGCGCCGTCGTGCTGGGTTACGTCTTCCATCCTAAGCTCGAGGAGGGCGAGGCGCAGAAGCTCGGCCTGTTGCCTGCGCCGCTGATTCCCGAGGAAAATATCGAGGGTCGACTGGAATTCCACCAGGCGGGCGGCTACTCGGCCAACCTGCCGATTCTCCAGCAGCAGGTCCGCCGTGGCGGCTTTTTCGACAACCCGCTGGTCAGCTCGGATGGTTCTTTCCGGCGCACCCCGACCCTGCAGCAATACGACGGCGACCTGTACGGTTCCCTCAGTCTCGAGTTGTTGCGCGCAGCCAGTGGCTGGCCGGCTGTCCAGTTCGCGTTCCAGCCCGGTGCGCCACGCAAGGATTACCTGCATCTCGAGTACCTGGAAGTGGGTGATTTCAAGGTGCCTGTCGATGCCGATCTTGCGGTGCTTGTGCCTTACCGCGGGCCGGTCTACAGCTTTCCGTATGTCCCGGCGGCAGAGGTCATAGCCGGCGAGAAGGATTTCCCCGAGCTGGAAGATGCCATTGTGCTGGTGGGTACGTCCGCAGCGGGATTGTTCGATTTGCGCGTGACACCGGTCGGCGAGCGCTTCAATGGCGTCGAAGTGCACGCCAATGTGGTTTCAGGAATTCTTGACGGGCGGGTCAAGCACCACCCGGAGTTCGTCAACGGCGCTCACATCAGCCTGCTGTTGCTGGTCGGCATCGTGCTGACTTTCGTTGCCAGTCGTTTCAGCGTCGTACCGGCAACGGCTTTCATGCTGCTGATCGTGGCCGCGATTGTCGGCTCTAATTTCTACGTCTGGACGGATTTCAATTACGTCGTGCCGCTGGCGTCGCCATTGTTCTTCACATTCCTGCTGTTCGTGCTGCATATCCTGTACGGCTTTCTCGTCGAAAGCCGCGGCAAGCGCCAGCTGTCGAGCCTGTTCGGAACCTACATTCCGCCGGAACTGGTGGAGGAGATGAGCGAAGATCCCTCCGCGTTCACCCTGGAGGGCGAGTCACGCGAAATGACCGTGCTGTTCTCCGACGTGCGCGGTTTCACGACGATTTCGGAAGGGCTCAAGCCGCAAGAGCTGACGGCCCTGATGAACGAGTTCCTGACGCCGCTGACCCGTATCATCCACGAACAGCGTGGCACCATCGACAAGTACATGGGTGATGCCGTGATGGCGTTCTGGGGCGCGCCCTTGCCGGACAACGACCACGCATCGCATGCCGTCGCGGCTGCCCTGGCCATGGTCGGGGAGATGAATCGCCTGCAACCCGTGTTCAAGAAGAAGGGCTGGCCGCCGTTGCAGATCGGCGTGGGGCTCAATACCGGCGAAATGAATGTCGGCAACATGGGTTCGGAATTTCGCATGGCTTACACCGTGCTGGGCGATGCGGTGAACCTGGGGTCGAGACTGGAAGGTCTCACCAAGCAGTATGGTGTGGATATCCTGGTGTCCGACTCCACCCGCGAGTCGGCGCCCGAGTTTGCTTTCCTGGAGCTGGACCGAGTCCGGGTCAAGGGCAAGGAACAGCCGGTGGCCATTTTCGAGCCCCTGGGTCGGCGTGATGCCTTGCCGAAGGAAACCAAGTCGCTGCGTACGCGGCACAAGCAGGCCTTGCTCTACTATCGCCAGCAGAACTGGGACTCGGCGGAACGCGAATTCTTTTCCCTTTCGCAGGCCGAACCGGACCGCAGGATCTACCAGATCTACCTGCAGCGGATTGCCCATTTCCGGCAGGCACCGCCGGGCCCGGACTGGGATGGCGTTTTCGTGCACACCTCCAAGTAGGCCGGGGGAATTCCTGCGCGATCGGCCTTGAAAGACGGACTTGTCGCCCACATCTGTTAGAGAGTATGGATATTTGCGTGGCGGACCTCCGCCCAACCCCCCGGAATACCTGATTTTCCGCCCCATACTGCCGACCGGCGGCGCCGTCATGAACGGCAGTCGATGGCGCAATCCGCTAAAATCAGACCATGAGCAGGAGATTGACAAGCTTGTTGCCAGAGCGACCGACAGGAGACGGACTGCGACAGTCCGGCTTTGCAGTGGAGATTCATGCGGGCATGCCGCGGCCGCCGCAGGGTGGCGAGCCGGAAGGGCCGGGTGAACCCGATCACGGCCTGGCGCTGGGCGAGGCCAGGCCGAAGCTGAAGCGGCCACCGCTGTACAAGGTGGTGCTGCTGAATGATGACTACACGCCGATGGAATTCGTGGTGGAAATACTGCAGAAGTTTTTCCGCATGGATCGAACCAAGGCGACCCAGGTCATGTTGAATGTTCATACCAAGGGGAAGGGCGTTTGTGGTGTCTTTACCTACGAGATCGCCGAGACCAAGGCGGCACAGGTAACCAATTATGCGCGCGAGCATCATCATCCGTTGCTCTGCCAGACTGAAGAGGCCTGACTCATGCTCAGCAAAGAACTCGAAGCCTGCCTGAACGAAGCCTTCTCCGGCGCTCGCCAGAGACGGCACGAATTCATTACCGTCGAGCACCTGCTGCTGGCGTTGCTGGACTCCATGAAGGTGTCCGAGGTGTTGCGTGCCTGCGGCGCCAATGTCGAGCGCCTGCGCCAGGAACTGCAGATCTTCCTCGACGAGAACACGCCACGCATTGCGGAGGACATTACCGACGACGTGCAGCCGACGCTGGGCTTCCAGCGCGTCCTGCAGCGGGCGGTATTCCATGTGCAGTCCTCGGGTCGCAAGGAGGTCAGCTCGGTCAACGTGCTGGTCGCGATCTTTGGCGAGAAGGAAAGCCAGGCCGTGTTCCTGCTGGACCAGCAGGATGTCACGCGGCTTGATGTCGTCAACTACGTCTCGCATGGCATCTCCAAGATCCCGGGCGAGGAAGGCGATGATCCCGACATCCAGGTGCCGGACGAGGAGGGCGGCGAACCCTCCGGCAATCCGCTGGACAATTTTGCCGCCAATCTCAACGAACGGGCATCCCAGGGCCTGATCGATCCGCTGATCGGCAGGGACCTGGAAGTAGAGCGCACGGTGCAGATCCTCTGCCGCCGTCGCAAGAACAACCCGCTGTACGTTGGCGAGGCCGGTGTTGGCAAGACGGCCATCGCCGAGGGGCTGGCCAAGCGCATCGTGGAAGGTGAGGTCCCTGAGGTGCTGCTGAGCGCCGTGATCTATTCGCTGGACCTCGGCGCCCTGGTGGCAGGCACCAAGTATCGCGGCGATTTCGAAAAGCGCCTCAAGGGCGTGCTGTCCGAGCTGAAGAAGCAGGACAATGCCATCCTGTTCATCGATGAAATCCACATGGTGATCGGTGCCGGTGCGGCCTCGGGTGGCGTGATGGATGCCTCCAACCTGATAAAGCCCTTGCTCGCCAATGGCGAATTGAAGTGCATCGGTTCGACGACCTACGAGGAATATCGCGGCATTTTCGAAAAGGACCGCGCCCTGTCACGTCGTTTCCAGAAGATCGACGTGCCCGAGCCGAGCATCGAAGAGACGGTCGAGATACTCAAGGGCCTGCGCTCCCGTTTCGAAGAGCATCACGATGTGAAATACCCGCCCAAGACGCTGCGGGCCGCGGCTGAACTGGCAGCTCGCCACATCACGGATCGGCATTTGCCGGACAAGGCAATCGACGTCATCGACGAGGCGGGTGCGAACATGCGCCTGCAGCCGACCAGCAAGCGACGCAAGTCGATCACGGTCCACGATGTCGAGAACATCGTGGCCAAGATTGCGCGAATCCCGCCCAAGAGTGTCAGTTCCTCCGACAAGGACGTGCTGATGAACCTGGAGCGCAATCTCAAGTTGACCATCTTTGGCCAGGACGAAGCGGTCGAGACCCTGTCTTCGGCCATCAAGATGTCTCGCTCCGGTCTCGGGCCGGAGGACAAGCCGATTGGTTCCTTCCTGTTCGCCGGTCCGACCGGCGTGGGCAAGACCGAAGTGACTCGCCAGCTGGCGCGCGCCATGGGCATCGAGCTGGTGCGCTTCGACATGTCCGAATACATGGAACGCCATACGGTGTCACGCCTGATCGGCGCACCGCCGGGCTACGTGGGTTACGACCAGGGTGGCTTGCTGACCGAAGCGGTCAACAAGCAGCCGCATTGCGTGCTGTTGCTGGACGAGATCGAAAAAGCGCATCCGGAAGTGTTCAACATCCTCTTGCAGGTGATGGACCACGGCACGCTGACGGACAACAACGGTCGGCAGGCGGATTTCCGTCATGTGATCATCGTCATGACCACGAACGCCGGTGCCAGCGAAATGTCGCGTACGTCTATCGGTTTCACCTCGCAGGATCACAGCTCCGACGGCATGGAAGCGATCAAGCGGCAGTTTTCGCCGGAATTCCGCAACCGCCTGGATTCCATCATCAATTTCGCACCGCTGGACGAAGCCACCATCTCCCGCGTGGTCGACAAGTTCGTCATGGAACTGGAAGGACAGCTGGAGGAGAAGGGTGTCACGCTGGACCTGGACGACGAGGCCCGCACCTGGATTGCCGAGCGGGGCTACGATCCGAAGATGGGTGCTCGTCCGATGGCGCGCGTGGTGCAGGAACACATCAAGCGACCGTTGGCCGAGGAATTGCTCTTCGGCAAGCTGGTCGATGGTGGCGAAGTGCATGTCACCGCCAAGGACGGGTCACTGGAAATCGAGGTGATTGAGAAAGCGTCCGCCCCGGCCTGAGGCGGGCACCGAAAGCGGCGCGGTCGCTATCGGCAAGCAGGCCAAACAAGCAGGCAAGAAAAAGCCGGGCAGTGCCCGGCTTTTTCCTGTGTGTCTGTCGGTTCTGGAATTCGGCTGGAATTCGGCTGGAAATCAGCGACCGCGGTAGACGATACGGCCCTTGGTCAGGTCGTAGGGTGTCAATTCCACCGTGACCTTGTCACCGGTGAGAATGCGGATGTAGTTCTTGCGCATGCGGCCGCTGATATGAGCGGTCACGACATGGCCGTTCTCGAGCTCGACACGAAAAGTCGTGTTCGGCAGCGTTTCGAGAACTTCGCCTTCCATCTGGATTGCGTCTTCTTTCGCCATAAGTTGCTGATTATCCTGTTTCTTCCGAAGGCGCAGGATTCTGCCCCATTGCCTCGTGAAGTGCAACTTTCTCCCGTACCTGGGGGCTTTCCGCGCGGCGCCACTGGCCTTCGACAAAGTACTCTGCCGGCCCGAACTTCCGCTTGTAGTCCATTTTCGGGTGGCCTGGCAGCCAGTATCCGAGATAGACATCCCTGAGCCCCTGGCTGCGGGCGTGGGCAATCAGTTGCAGGATGGCGAAACTGCCGAGACCACGCTGCTCGTAGGCTGGGTCGTAAAAGGTGTAGACGGCCGAGATTCCGCGTTCCAGGCGGTCGGCGACCAGCACGCCGACCAGCCGTTCCTCGTCCTGGATCTCCAGGAACCAGCTGTCCGCCCAGCGGCTCAGCAGGAAGTCGGAAAAATGCGCAGCGCCATGCGCCACCATGTCACCCTCGGGATGGCGCCAGTGCTGGTAGCGGTTGTACAGGGCCAGCAGCTCGTCGTCACACCAGCTGCGCTGCCAGCTGATATTCAGGTCGGCATTGTCGCGCAGGTTGCGTCGCTGGCTGCGGTTGGGCGTGAAGCCCCGGGCCGGAACGCGCAAGGGGATGCAGGCCGAGCAGTGCTCGCATTCCGGTCGATAGAGATAGGAACCGCTGCGGCGAAAACCGGCTTCTGCCATTTCCGTCTGGGCACGGCGATCCGGAATCAGCCGTGGATCGGCAAACACGGTGCGCGCTTCGCGCTCCGGGTAATAACTGCAAGGATGCTCGGGCGTCAGGTACAGCGGCAGGGTGACCGGCTGGCCTTCGTTCTGGTTCATGCGTGCCGCCCTCCGTCAGGAAACCGCTACCGACGGATCATAATCCCCGAGATCGCTGGTAGAAACCGACAAGGTCCATTTTTCGGCATTTTCGGCCCCGGCATGACCCGCCTGACCAGCATGCAGGCGAGCCAGGAACTGTGCCCGCGGCAGCAGCTGGCAGCCGAGGCTTGCCAGGTGGGGGTTGTCCAGCTGGCAATCGATCAGCGTGAAATCACGCGCCTGGAGCTCGCGTACCAGCAACAGGAAGGCCGCCTTGGAGGCATCCGTCGCCTGCGAGAACATCGACTCGCCGCAGAAGGTCTTGCCGATGGCGAGGCCGTAGAGGCCCCCGACCAGGCTGTCTTCCTGCCAGACCTCGATCGAATGGGCATGGCCTTGCCGGTGCAGTTCGATGTATGCCGCCTGCATGTCAGGGGTGATCCAGGTCCCGTCCTGCCCGGGCCGGGGTGCTTCGGCACAGGCCTGGATGACCGCGGGGAAGGCCGAGTCCACCGTGAAGGCAAAAGGGCGCTGGCGCAGTTTCTTTCGCAGGCTGCGGGAGACCCGCAATTCCGCGGGCAGGATCACGGCGCGCGGGTCGGGCGACCACCACAGGATCGGCTGGCCCTCGGAGAACCACGGAAAGATCCCGCGCTGGTAGGCGGCCAGCAAGCGGGCGGGGGACAGGTCCCCACCGGCAGCCAGCAGCCCGTCCGGCTCGGTCATGGCGAGCTCTGGTGGCGGGAAGTCGTCCGGCGGGGCATCAGCCGGAATCCAGCGCAGGTTCAGCACGCTGCGTGTCATGCCTGTCGCTCCTTGTACGGCAACAGTTCGGCTGCGCGTTCGCGGTAGTCCGCGATCACCGGTGTCTCGCGCTGCAGGAAATCGGCAATGGCATCGCGCAGTCCAGGGTGTCGAATGTAATGGGCAGAGTACACCGGCACGGGTTCGAAGCCGCGACTGATCTTGTGCTCGCCCTGGGTGCCGGGTTCGAAGCGCCCGAGTCCCTGGTCGAGGCAGTACGCGATACCCTGGTAGTAGCAGGCTTCGAAATGCAGTCCGGGGATGTCGACCAGGCTGCCCCAGTGTCGCCCATAGAGGCACTCGTCATCACGAAAGCAGATGGCGGCGGCGACCATGTGACCGTCGCGGAAGGCAGCGAAAACCACGATCGAGTCGGGCTGTGTTTTGACGATTGCCCGGAAGAACCCGGGCCGCAGGTAGGGCTGCTGGCCACGAATGGCATAGGCCGCGGTGTAACAGCCATAGACCTGTGACAGGGTATCCGGGTCAAGGTCTTCGCCGGCCAGTGTCCGCAGCGTGACCCCGGCCTCATGCACCTGGCGCCGCTCGCGGCGGATTTCCTTCCGACGCCTGGACTTCAGGGCGCCAAGAAAGCCATCGAAGTCACCATAGTCCCGGTCAAACCACTGGAACTGGCAGTCCTCGCGGACCATGAAGTCGTGCGCCCGCCATAGCGCCAGCTCGTCGCGGGCGGGAAACAGCACGTGCCAGCTGACGTGCTGGCCACGCTCGGCCTCGCGCTTGCCGGCCTCGATCAATGCATCCGCCTGGTGGCCCAGCAGGCGGGGGCCGGTGACCGGCGTAAAGGGCACCGCGCTCAGCAGCTTGGGGTAATAGGCGATGCCGGCCCGCTGGCAGGCGTCCGCCCAACCCCAATCGAATACGAATTCACCGTAGGAGTGGTACTTGCGATACAGCGGCAGCGCGCCGATCAGCTTGCCCTTGTCGCGAAGGGCCAGGTGATGAGGCTCCCAGCCGGATTCGGGGGCTACCGACTGCGAGTGTTCCTGCGCATCGAGAAAACCGTGTTGCAGGAAAGGCTGGCTTCCTGACAGCGCATTCCATTCATGGGCCGAAAACGAAGACAGCGCCGAGACGCATTGGACGTCATCGGCGCTGTGTCTGGGTGTGTCCATGACATGCGAGGCTTGCGCCCCAGTCCGTCACTCTTCCTGGGCTTCCAGGAAACGCTCGGCATCAAGCGCCGCCATGCAGCCGGTGCCGGCCGATGTGACAGCCTGGCGGTAGACGTGGTCCATGACGTCGCCGGCCGCGAAGACGCCCGGCACGCTGGTCATGGTGTGGTTGCCCTCAAGACCGCTCTTGACCTTGATGTAGCCGCCCTCCATGTCCAGCTTGCCATCGAACAGGTCGGTGTTCGGCTTGTGGCCGATGGCAATGAACACGCCGGTGACGTCCAGCTCTTCCGTTTCGTTCACATCCTTGGAGGAGTGCAGGCGAATCTTGTTGACGCCCATGTCATCACCCAGCACCTCGTCCAGGTTGCGATCCCAGTGGATGGTGATGTTGCCGTTCTTTTCCTTCTCGAACAGGCGATCCTGCAGGATCTTCTCGGCACGCAGGGCGTCGCGACGATGCACCAGGTGCACTTCCGAGGCGATGTTCGACAGGTACAGCGCTTCTTCCACGGCGGTGTTGCCGCCGCCGACTACAGCCACCTTCTGGTTCTTGTAGAAAAAGCCGTCGCAGGTTGCGCAGGCCGATACACCCTTGCCCTTGAAGGCTTCCTCGGACTCGAGGCCCAGGTACATGGCCGTCGCACCGGTCGCAATGATCACGGCGTCGGCGGTGTACTGGTTGGTGTCACCGGTGAGCTTGAAGGGGCGGGACGAGAAATCGACTTCGTTGATGTAGTCGAAGACGATCTCGGTATTGAAGCGCTCGGCGTGCTCCTTCATGCGCTCCATCAGGCCCGGGCCCTGCAGGCCCTCGGGGTCGCCCGGCCAGTTTTCCACATCGGTAGTGGTCATCAATTGCCCACCTTGTTCGATGCCCGTGACCAGGACCGGGTCGAGGTTGGCGCGAGCCGCGTAGACGGCAGCCGTGTAGCCGGCCGGACCGGAACCAATGATAAGAAGGCGGCAATGTTTGGTGTCGCTCATGTATAATTCGCCCTTTCGATGCTTGCTGATGGCAGCTGAGAAATTCGAGGCCGGGTCTGCCGGGACCACGCGAGGGTGGCGGGGCAGGACAAGCCGGTAAATGGGGGCACCGCAGCGTGAAATCAACCCGGATTCGGGTCCGTTGCCGTGCTCGTCAGAGTTCAGAATCTTACTTAAAGCCCTGTCGAGCGTAAAGGCGGGGCCGGTGGAGCGCAACGCCCTGGACCGCATGGCAGGGCTTTATAGGAGGCAACATGCGCATTGGTATTCCCCGCGAGCTGAAACCCCTGGAAGGCCGGGTTGGCCTGATCCCTGCCGCCTGTTCCGGGCTGGTCAAGGAAGGCCACACCGTGATGATCGAGTCCGGTGCCGGCGTGAAGAGCGGTTACAGCGACGACGACTACCGCGCCGTGGGCGTGGAAGTGATCGAGCAGGTCGAGGCGCTCTACGAGCAGGCCGAGATGATCGTCAAGGTCAAGGAGCCCATCAAGGAAGACCTGAAGCACATCCGCAAGGAGCACCTGCTGTTCTGTTACCTCCACCTGGCCGCCGAGCCGGAGCTGACTGAAGAGCTGAAGCGCATCGGTTGCACGGCAGTGGCGTTCGAGACCGTCGAGGTGGACGGCAAACTGCCGTTGCTGGCGCCGATGTCCGACATCGCCGGCCGCCTGTCGGCACAGTGGGCGACGACGCTGCTGCATGCCCCGCACAATGGCAAGGGCGTGCTGCTGGGCGGTATTCCTGCTGCCCGTCGCGGCAAGGTCGTGATTCTCGGTGCCGGTGTGTCCGGTGGCGCGGCTGCGACCATCATGGCCGGCATGGGTGCGGAAGTGACCGTGTTTGACCTGGATATGGAAAAGCTGGAGAAAATGCGCGGCCTCGGTCCGAACGTGACCGGCCTCTACCCCCACGTGGCCGACGTTGCGGATGCCGTAAGGGATGCCGACGTGGTCATTGGCGCCGTGCTGGTTACCGGCAAGAAGGCGCCGCGCGTGGTCACCAAGGACATGGTCGAATCCATGGCGCCGGGCTCGGTGGTCGTCGATATCGCCATCGACCAGGGCGGCTGCATCGAAACGGCCAAGGGCACGACCTGGGACAACCCCACCTACGAGCACAAGGGCGTGACGCACTTTACCGTCACCCACATGCCGGGCGCGGTGCCGCGCACCTCGTCACAGGCCTTGTCTGCCGCGATCGCTCGCTATGCCTCGATCCTGGCTGGCGGCAACTGGCGCAACAATGAGGCCCTGGTAAAAGGCATCAATGTGGAAGGTGGCAAAGTGGTACATCCAGCCCTCTTGGACTGACTCAGAGCAGGGCGGCGCAAGCCGCCCTTTCTGTATAATTGCTGGACAATATTTCTGTTTTGAATTAAACAGTTACGAGAACTTCTTAATACAAACTAGCGGGTGATACTTGGCACAGGCCAAACGCAAGAAGACAACGGACGGGGGCGGGCCGGTCATCGGGCAGCAGCTGGCCAGGGGGCTGCGGGAAGCGGCGCTGTGGATCAGTGCGGGCCTGGCCTTGCTGGTTGGTTTCGCCCTGTGGAGCTATGCCCCGACGGATCCGGGCTTCTCGTCCACGGGATCCGGCGTGGTCCAGAACTACGTTGGCACCTTTGGCGCTTACCTGGCGGATCTCCTGTTGCTGCTGTTTGGCTATCCGGCGCACCTTTTCCCGGTGCTGGTATTCCTCGCGGGCTGGATGGTCTATGCCTCGCACCTGGTCGATCGTCATGATGACGAACCGGTCAACAAGGTGGTGGTTGCCCTGAAGTTCCTGGGGTTCCTGCTCACATTGAGCACGGCTTCCGGGCTGGCAAGCATTCACTGGGTCGTCGCGCCCGGCGCCTTGCCGGTCGAGCAGGGCGGTGCGGGCGGCATCCTGGGCAATTTCGTCGGGCTTGGTCTTGCGGCCAGCCTGAGCAATCTCGGCGCCACGGTATTGCTCATCGTGCTGTTCCTCAGTGGTGTGACCCTGTTCACCGGGATTTCCTGGCTGCAGGTCATGGATACCACCGGCCGTTACACCCTGTTGGCTTTCGAGTTGCTGCAGAATCGCCTGGAGCGTGCCCGTCAGACCATGGAAGACCAGCGCTCGCGCCAGCAACGGGTCGAGCTGGTGCGCGTGCAGACCGAGCAGCGCAAGGAACGCCCCAAGCCCAAGATCGAGCCAAAGGTCGCCAAGATCGAACCCAGCGTGCGGGCGGAGAAGGAACGCCAGGTCACCATGTTCGATCCGCCAAAGAATTCCGAGTTGCCGGCCTTGTCCCTGCTGGACGAGCCACCGAAGCACGAGCTGGCCTACAGCGAGGATGCCTTGCAGGCCATGTCGCGCCTGGTCGAGATGAAGCTGGCCGACTTCGGCATCGAGGTGGAGGTCGTGGCGGTGAACCCGGGTCCCGTGATCACCCGTTTCGAGTTGCAACCGGCACCCGGTGTGAAGGTCAGCCAGATCACCAATCTCTCCAAGGACCTGGCGCGCGCCATGTCCGCCATTTCCGTCCGCGTGGTCGAGGTGATTCCCGGCAAGTCCACGGTCGGCCTGGAAATTCCGAACGAATCCCGCGAAATTGTGACCCTGGGCGAAATCCTGAAGTCGCAGGCCTACGACAAGTCGTCTTCGCCCATCACCCTGGCCCTGGGCAAGGACATTTCCGGTCACCCGGAAACCGCCGATCTCGGCAAGATGCCGCACTTGCTGATTGCCGGCACGACTGGCTCGGGCAAGTCGGTCGCGATCAACGCCATGATCCTGTCGCTGCTTTACAAGGCGACCGCCGAGCACGTGCGCCTGATCATGATCGATCCGAAAATGCTGGAGCTATCCGTCTACGAAGGCATTCCGCACCTGCTCGCGCCCGTCGTGACCGACATGAAAGAAGCCGCCAATGCCTTGCGCTGGGGCGTGGCGGAAATGGAACGGCGGTATCGCCTGATGGCGGCACTCGGCGTGCGCAACATCGCGGGCTACAACCGGAAGGTCAAGGAAGCGATCGAGGCTGGCAAGCCGATCAAGGATCCGCTGTTCAAGCCGGAAGAAACCCTCGACGGCGAAATGGCCGAGGCACCGGACCTGCAGCCGCTGCCCCTGCTGGTGATCATCATCGACGAGCTGGCCGACATGATGATGGTGGTCGGCAAGAAGGTCGAAGAGCTCATTGCACGACTGGCACAGAAAGCGCGTGCTTCCGGTATCCACCTGATCCTGGCCACGCAGCGCCCGTCGGTGGACGTGATCACCGGCCTGATCAAGGCCAACATCCCGACTCGCATTGCCTTCCAGGTATCGTCGCGCGTCGATTCGCGCACGATTCTCGACCAGATGGGTGCGGAGAACCTGCTCGGCCATGGTGACATGCTCTACCTGCCGGCCGGTTCAGGCTTCCCGCAACGCATTCACGGCGCCTTCGTCGATGACAAGGAAGTGCACCGGGTCTGCGATGCCTTGCGCGCCTCCGGCCAGCCGACCTACATCGACGAAATCCTCGAAGGGCCGCAGGATGCGATCCCGGGCCTGTCTGCCAGCAATGGCGGCGGCGATCCCGATGGCGGGGATGGCGAGGGCGATCCCCTCTACGACGAAGCGGTCAAGATCGTCACCGAAACCCGCAAGGCGTCGATTTCCGGCGTACAGCGACGGTTGAAGATCGGCTACAACCGCGCCGCACGCATGATCGAGGAAATGGAAGCCGCTGGTGTGGTTTCGCCGCCCCAGGCAAACGGCACGCGTGAAGTCCTGGCGCCGCCGCCACCCAAGGACTGACTCGTCGGAACTGACCGGCTGCCGGAATCCACGCTTTCAACACATTCCATGCGTGAATCCCGGGCACCATGCGTCCCGAAGGATGGTCAAACCTCATGAGTCCGGCAACGTCGTCGGGTGTTCACGCAACGCGGAGTACACATGCAAATCTTGAATCGCACACGGTATTTCCTGTTCTTGCTTGCCAGCAGCCTGCTGCTGGGCATGACCGCTTCGGTATCGGCAGGGGATGCCGACGCGAAAGCGCGCCTGGAAGCCTTGTTGTCGAACATCGATACGCTGCAGGCCGATTTCACCCAGACCGTGCTGGACGAGGAGCTGCTGCCGGTGCAGGAGTCGAGCGGGCGTTTCCTGCTGAATCGCGGCGCAGGAGCGGCGGGCAAGTTTCGCTGGGATTACACCACGCCGTTCCAGCAGACCATTGTCGCCGATGGCACGAACGTCTGGACCTATGACCCGGACCTGGAACAGGCAACCGTCAAGGGCATGTCCACCGCGCTGGCCAGCTCGCCGGCTGCTGTGCTCACCGGTTCCGAGCCGCTGGACGAGAACTTCACGGTGAAGGAAATTGGCGAGGCCGGGCCGTTGTACTGGGTGGAATTGCATCCGCATGTACAGGACACGGATTTCGAAGTGCTGCGGCTGGCGCTGGATGGTGAGGTCCTCGATACCATGGAACTGAAAGATGCGCTCGGCCAGACCACGCGCATTCGCTTCAGCGACGTGACGACAAACGCTGCAATCGACGCCGACGCATTCGTATTCGAGCTGCCGGAGGGCGCGGACCTGATCGGTGAACCGCAGGTCGATTGATGCCGATGCCCGCGCCGGATTCGACGCTCCGATTCCGTTGGCTGTGGTGGAGCATTGCCGCATTGGGCCTCGCGCTTGATATCTACCTCAGCCTGAAGCCCGCGGGTGACGGCCCGGGGCTGCTGAACGACAAGCTGGCCCACTTCCTTGTGTATTTCATGCTGACTGGCTGGTTCTGCCTGCTGCTGCCAAGGCGACGGCTGCTGGTGTTTGTCGCAGCTGTCCTTCTCGGTGGCGCGCTGGAAATTGCCCAGTCGTTCACGCCGCAACGGGTCATGGATCCGCTCGACGCGCTTGCCAATGCTGCTGGCGCGTTCATCGCGCTGCTGATTGTTCGCCGACTTCCGGTTAACCTGCTCGCATGGCTGGAAACAAAACTCCCATAGATGCAATGACGCCGCTGGCTGACCGCATGCGACCCCGGACGCTGGACGAGGTGGCCGGGCAGTCGCACCTGCTGGCAGCCGGCAAGCCACTTTACGAAGCCCTCAAGCAGGGCAGGCCCCATTCCATGATCCTCTGGGGACCGCCCGGCACCGGCAAGACCACGCTGGCGCGGCTGGTGGCCGAGACCTGTGAAGCGGCGTTCCTGCCCTTGTCGGCCGTCATGGCCGGCGTGAAAGATGTGCGCGCAGCAGCCGAGGCCGCGAAGCAGTCCCGCGCCATGGGCCAGGCCACCGTCCTGTTTCTCGACGAGGTGCATCGCTTCAACAAGGCACAGCAGGACGCCTTCCTGCCCTACGTCGAGGACGGCACCATCACGTTCATTGGTGCGACTACCGAGAATCCTTCCTTCGAGTTGAACAACGCCTTGCTGTCGCGGGCGCGGGTCTACGTCCTGAAGTCGCTGGCTGACCGAGACATTCGCCAGATGATCGATCGCGCCCTCAAGCATCCTGACGGCCTGGCTGGCGAGGTCGACATGGAAGAGGCACTGCGCGATACCCTGGCCGAGGCCGCCGACGGGGATGGACGACGTGCCCTGTCGATGCTTGAAGTGGCCGCCGGTCTTGCGCGGGACGCAGACGGAACGCTGAGCGGGGAGATGCTTGCCGAGGTGCTCAGCGGCACCTTGCGGCGCTTCGACAAGGGCGGTGACGAGTTCTACGACCAGATCTCGGCCTTGCACAAGTCGGTGCGTGGTTCGGACCCCGATGCCGCCCTGTACTGGTTTTCGCGCATGCTGGATGGCGGCGTGGATCCGCTCTACATCGCGCGCCGCCTGGTCCGCATGGCCTCCGAGGACATCGGCAATGCCGATCCCCGCGCCTTGCAGCTGGCAATGAACGCCTGGGACGCCCAGCAACGGCTTGGCAGCCCGGAGGGCGAGCTGACCATGGCACAGGCCGTCGTATTCCTTGCCATGGCCCCCAAGTCGAACGCGGTCTATACCGCCTACAAGGCGGCCCGCAAGGATGCCGAGCAGGGCGGGTCGCAGCCAGTACCGCCCTGGCTCAGGAATGCGCCTACCCAGCTTATGAAGGACCTCGGGCACAGTGCGGGCTATCGCTACGCCCACGACGAGCCGGATGCGTTCGCGGCCGGCGAGCACTACTTCCCGGAGGCAATGACTGCCCAAACGTATTATCATCCCGTGCCTCGTGGCCTGGAGATCCGTATCGGTGAAAAACTGGCGGAGCTGCGGGAAAAGAACCGAAAAGCGTCGAACAAGAGAAGATAGGCAGATGTGGCAGAACCTGGTGGCAATCGCGCTTGGCGGGGCAATCGGCTCGGTGCTGCGCTATGCCGTGAACCTGGGTTTCGCACGCCATGGTGGCCAGTTTCCCTGGGCAACGTTCAGCGTCAACGCAGCCGGCTCGTTCCTGTTCGGCGTGCTGGCTTTCGTGCTGCTGGAAAAGCTGCCCGAAGCGCACACCTTGCGCGCGTTCGCGCTGGTCGGTGTGCTGGGTGCCTTCACCACGTTCTCGACCTTCTCCTACGAAACACTCGGCCTGCTGCAGGCGGGTGATTTCGTTCGTGCCGCGGGCAATGCCATTGGCAGCGTCATTGTCTGCGTGCTGGCTGCCTGGGGTGGCCTGGCGCTGGCGCGTCACGTTTTCTGAACTCACTACATTGATGGACTGAACATGCTGGATCCCAAACAACTGCGCGGCGACCTCGATGCCGTGATCGACAACCTGAAACGCCGCGGCTTCGAGTTTCCGAAAGCCGATTTCGAGCGCCTGGAAAACGAGCGCAAGCAGGTGCAGGTGCGTACCGAGGAACTGCAGAACGAGCGCAACACGCGCTCCAAGGCCATCGGCCAGGCCAAGGCAAAGGGCGAGGACATCCAGCCCTTGCTGGACGAAGTTGCAAACCTCGGCGACGAGCTGAAAAATGCCGAGCAGCGCCTGGGCGAGATTCGCGAGGAACTCGATGCCTTGTTGATGGGCGTGCCGAACCTGCTGCACGAAGACGTGCCGGCAGGTGCCGATGAGGAGGACAACGTCGAAGTGCGCAAGTGGGGCGAGCCGAAGTCATTCGACTTCGAGCCGAAAGACCACGTCGACCTCGGCTCCGGACTGCTGGATTTCGAACTGGCCGCCAAGCTCACGGGTTCTCGCTTTGTCGCGCTGAAGGGCCCGATGGCACGCCTGCATCGCGCGCTGAGCCAGTTCATGCTGGACATTCACACGGGCGAGCACGGCTACGAGGAAGTCTACGTCCCGTACATCGTCAACGACGATTCGCTGCGCGGTACCGGCCAGTTGCCGAAATTCGGCGAGGACCTGTTCAAGCTGGAAGGCGAGCATCCTTTCTACCTGATCCCGACCGCCGAAGTGCCGGTGACCAATTTCTACCGCGACGAGATTCTCGACGCCGATGCGCTGCCGAAGAAACACGTGGCGCATACGCCATGCTTCCGCTCGGAAGCCGGTTCCTACGGCAAGGATACGCGCGGCATGATTCGCCAGCACCAGTTCGACAAGGTGGAACTGGTCCAGGTGGTGAAGCCCGAGGACTCCCATGCAGCCCTGGAGGAACTGACCGGCCACGCCGAGAAGATCCTGCAACTGCTGGAACTGCCGTATCGCACCGTGATTCTCTGTGCCGGCGATATCGGCTTCGGCGCGACCAAGACCTATGACATCGAGGTCTGGTTGCCAGGCCAGAACCGGTATCGAGAGATTTCATCCTGCTCGAACACCGAGGCTTTCCAGGCGCGTCGGATGCAAGCGCGTTTCCGCAATCCGGACAACAAGAACAAGCCGGAGCCGGTGCACACCTTGAACGGTTCGGGTGTTGCGGTGGGTCGCGCCATGCTGGCGGTGATCGAAAACTTCCAGCAAGCGGATGGCTCGATAGTCGTGCCGGACGTGCTGAAGCCCTACATGGGCGGCCTGGATGTCATCAAGCCCTGAGCTTTGACACTCGACATGAAAAAAGGCGCTTCATGACGAAGCGCCTTTTTTTGTAGCCGTAACAAGACTACAGCCAGCGTTTCTTCCTGAAATACACCAGCATGCCGATCACGAGAATCGCCAGGAAAGAGAGCAGGGCGACATAGCCATATTCCCAATCCAGCTCCGGCATGTTGGCCGGATGCTCTGTGTTGAAGTTCATGCCGTAAAGTCCGGTGAAGAAGCTCAGCGGGATGAAAATCGTGGCAATGATGGTCAGCACTTTCATGACGTCGTTCATGCGATTCGAAACGCTGCTGAGAAAGACATCCATCAGGCTCGAGGTCATTTCCCGGTAGGCTTCGATCAGTTCGATGATCTGCACCGTGTGGTCGTAGCAGTCCCGGAAGAAGACCTTGGTGCTTTCGTTGATCAGCGGGTGGTCGTCGCGGATCAGCTGGTTCAATGCCTCGCGTTGCGGCCAGATGGTCTTGCGGATCATTACCAGCTCGCGCTTCACGAAGTGGATGATGTCGAGCGTGTTCTTTTCCGGGTTTCTGAGCACCTGCTCTTCGAGTTCGTCCAGTGCTTCGCCATATTCTTCGAGCAAGGGAAACGCACGGTCGATGACCAGGTCGACCATTGCGTAGAGCAGGTAGTCCGCCTTGGAGCGGCGGAAGCGACCGATCGGACCACGCAGGCGCTGGCGAATCGGCTCGAAGAAATCGTCAGGACCGTTGTGGAAACTGACCACGTAGGTCGGACCGAGGAACAGGCTGACCTGTTCTATCACCAGCTCCTCGCCACGGATGACCGGCACGTTCAGCACCACGAAGACCTGCCTGTCGTCATAGATGTCGAGCTTGCTTCTCTGGCCTTCGTTGATCACGTCTTCCATGGCCAGCGGATGCAGCTGGAAGGCTTCGCCGAGGTAGTCGAAGATGCGCTTGGACGCCGCACCCTGGCAATGCAGCCAGGTCACGCGTTCGCTCGCAAAGTACTGGCCGCAATCCTCGAGCGAGATGTCCTTGACCTCGTGTATGTCGTTCTCATCGTAGTCGAACAGGCTCAGCGTGGCTTCCGCCTGGCCTTCGCGGTCGACCAGGGTGCCAGGCGCAGTACCCGGCTGGTGATAGCGGCGCTGGAAATACGACATGCGACTCCCTCCCTCGATTGTCCTGCCACGAGTCTAGCGTGAATCCGGCGCAAAAAAAGAAGGCCCCTTGCGGGGCCTTCTTCAAATCAGCTTTCGCAACCGACTGAAGTCGATCAATCTTCGCCGCTCACTGCGCCAAGAATGTGCAGCAGGCTGGTGAAGAGATTGTAGATCGCAACATAGAGCGTCACCGTGGCGAGAATGTAATTGGTCTCGCCGCCGTGAATCATGTTGCTGGTCTCGTACAGGATCAGGCCTGCCATCAGCAGCACGAAAGCACCCGACACGGCCAGCGACAGGGCAGGGATGCTGAACAGGAAAGCGCCCAGCCCGGCCAGGAAGGCCACCAGGATGCCTGCGACCAGGAAGCCTCCCATGTAGGAGAAGTCCTTGCGGCTGGTCAGGGCATAGGCCGACAGGCCGATGAAGATCGCGGCGGTACCACCGAAGGCCTGCATGACCAGCTGGTCACCGTTCGAAAAGACCGTCACGTAGGCACTGATGATCGGCCCGAGCGTCGCGCCCATGAAGCCGGTCAGCGCGAAGACACTGAGAATGCCCCAGGCACTGTTCGCGAGCTTGTGGGTCAGGAACAGCAGGCCGAAGTAGCCCACCAGCGTCAGCATCAGGCCGGGGTGCGGCCAGTTGAAGCGCATGCTGACAAAGGCCATCAGGGCCGAAAAGGCCAGGGTCATGGACAGCAGCATGTAGGTGTTGCGAATGACCTTGTTGGTCGCGACAGCCGACTGCTGCGAGTGCGAAATCACGTGTTCCTGCGGACGCATAGCGTTACTCCGTTGATGAAACTCAGGCCTACTATTTAAGGCCATTGGGCGCGGGATTCAAGGGATTCCGCCGCGAAACCATGGAAAAGCGGCGGAGCTGGTCAAACAGGCGCCAATATGGCCGTCCGGGCCCTTCCGGCTGGTCCAGACCCGCGTTTTTCCGTATCCTTGCGCCGCTGTACGCGACTTCCGGGGAGCTGGCAGAGCGGTTGACCGATCGCGTAGCGATCAGGACGCCGAAGCGCCAGCGAGGCGGGTCGCAGACCCGAGAATCGGCCCAAGCCGATTCGAGTCAATGCACCGGCCCAGGCAGTATCCAGCCTTGGTCGGAGCAAGCAGTTTCTGGAGAGGTGGCAGAGCGGTTGAATGCACCGGTCTTGAAAACCGGCAAGGGTTTATAGCCCTTCGTGGGTTCGAATCCCACCCTCTCCGCCATGCAAAGAAATGGGCTTCCCGTTGGGAAGCCCATTTTTCTTTGCGGCGTCGAGG
>JAWWBS010000024.1 GCA_033720895.1 Gammaproteobacteria bacterium | reverse complement strand
GGAGCCATCATTGGCTTGCGTGACCAGGGGTTCGACAAAGGCGCGGACAATGGCTTCAACCGACAGGGGCGACTGGTCGGCCTCGAGCCGGTCGAGGTTCCGGGTGCGAGCTTCATTGACCGGTTCCAGGTGCTTTCGGTAGACGGCCTCGACGAGCCCATCCTTGCTGCCGAAGTGATAATTGACCGCGGCCAGGTTGACGCTGGCAGCCGTGGTGATGGCGCGCAGCGACGTGGCGGCAATGCCGGCATCGGCGAACAATCGCTCGGCGTGCTGCAGGATGCGATCGCGAGTCGACTCGCGGGCACTGCCAACGGGCGACGCGTCGTTATCTGCGGCGGCTGTCGTTTGGGCGGCCTGGCCGATGACTTTTGAGTTCATGTCGATATCCCGTCTGTAGCGGCAGCACGCAAACGTCGGAAGCGCGGGCGAGCTGCGGAATGTGCCGGATGGCCCTGCTGAATCCCCGGAAAACGGGGAAATAGACTGTTTAAAACACTTGTTTCAAACAGGGCAGGACGATGATAGGGCCGCAGCCGAGCAGAATCAAATGAGGTGGTCGTCTGTCAGGCGGACGGCTCTTTCTCGCTATCCGTCGATTCCTCGGCGGCTTCCCGGGCCAGCTGCTCGAATCGGGCGCCGGCCGGCAATTGCAACAGCCGCGCCCGCAGCTGGCCATCGACCATGGATATCGCCTGCTGGCGTGCTTCTTCGGCATCCAGCGTTTCGCCGGTCACGGCACGCTCCAGGTAGCTGCGCAGTGCCTTGCGACGCATGCCGGCCGCCTTTTCATAGACGGCCAACCAGTCGAAGGCCTGAGCGTCTTCGAAACGGCCTCCGGCAAACAGCCGCAGGATGCGGATCTCGATGGCATGACGGGCGATCCGCTCTCGTGCCTCCGGATCCGATTGGGGGAAGTCGCTGGAGGCCTGCCGCAGTCCTTGCTTGATGTCATCACCCAGTTCGAGAATTTCTTCCTGCATCACGCGTTCGTCGACGCATTCCATGATGCGCTTGCGCGTCGCGGTCAATGCAGCGGCGCCGGAAAGTCCCTGCAGCCCGGATTCGAAAGCGTCCAGGCCTTGCCGCAGGCCGGCATCGATGTCGAGCTGTTCGTCTTTCGCAAGGCGGCAGGCATCTGCAAGCGTGAAGTCCGGGTTGCGCACGGTCATGGGTGCATCGGCATCCTGGCGACGTGCGGCCCGGAATCCCACCAGGATGATCATGACCAGCAGAACGGCAATGGTGGCCAGCAACAGGTTCACGTCTGCCTCCCGAGTGACATCAAAGCGCCGAGTTTACCGACAAGCCCCGTGACGGTCACGGGGCGGGTGCATCGAAGTCGATGACCAGCGGCAGGTGGTCGGACAGCTGGACGTCCGGAATGAAGAAATCGCTGACCGTGATCGACGGGTCGTGGAAGATGAAATCGAGCTGGCGCCGTGGCACGTGACTGGGAAACGTGGCTTGTGCCAGGCGGTTCGCGCTTCTCAGGCCGGTACGACTGAGAAAGGCGTAGAGCTCGGCTTCGCCGAAAAAGGTATTGAAGTCACCGGCCACGATGACCGGCTTGTCCGACTGGTCGATGAGTTCCTGCAGGTCACGCAATTGCTGCTGGCGATCGCGATATCCCAGCGAAAGGTGCACCAGGAAGACGCAGAAGGATTCGAGTTCCAGTTCGATGATCAGGCGCTTCACGCCTCGGCTGAAATAATGGAATTTCTCTGCTGCTATCGAGTGACCGGTGATGAAGGCATTGCCCTGTTTGCCAAGCACCGGCAATCGATTGTTGAACGAGCGCCGATCGTACTTGCAGGAATAGACGTGGCTGTGACCCAGCGCATTGGCAATGGTCTCGGCCTGGTTGGCAGGCAGGCCGCGCCGTGTGCTGGTACGGTAGGAACCCAGGTCGACCTCGACCAGGCCGATGATGTCGGGGTCGAGCGAAGTCAGGAACTCGGTCAGCCGGTCAAGGCGATGGTGGGTGCGGCGCAGGTAGCCGAAACCGGGGAAGGGCAGGTGGTGCCGTCCCGAGCCTGTGGCGTAGCGTATGTTGTAGAGCACGAAACGCATCGGCGCTCCTGGCTGCGATTCAGTGGCCAGCCTAGCCCATCAGGGTGACAGTTTGCAGCAGGCATGATGCGGAGTGGCCCGTTATGACGCAATACGTGAATGAACAATTCGAACTTTTCCGCGAGGGTGACGATCTCTACGACGACATGCTGGCTGCCATCCGCTCGGCACGCGATTCCGTCTGCCTGGAGAGCTACATTTTCGGCGCCGACGAGCTCGGCGATGCATTCGTCGAGGCGCTGTGCGACTGCGCCACGCGCGGCTGCCGGGTGCGCGTGTCGATCGACGCCATCGGCTCGCTGGGCTTCGCCGTCAGCGATGGTCCCGAGCAGTTGCTGAATGCCGGCGTGGAACTCAACTGGTTCAATCCACCGCGTTTCGTCTCGCTGCAGCGACTCAATCGACGCAATCACCGCAAGCTGCTGGTCGTGGATGGCGAGCAGGCATGGCTGGGCGGCTTCAACATACACAGCGAATGTTCGCGTCGGCTGCATGGCGACGGGCGCTGGCGCGACACGCAGGTTCGTTTCGGTGGGCAACTGGCGCGCCATGCGCAGCAGTTCTTCGAAAACATCTGGGCGGGTAACCGTCGCCAGGTCGTGGTCGAGCCGGAGTCCTCGGAAAGCATCATCATTTCCAACCACAACTGGCGGCAACGGCACCGCTACCGGCGCAACCTGTTGAACGCGGTTCGCCAGTCGCAGCAAAGAGTCTGGCTGACCACGCCGTACTTCATGCCTGATCGCCCGACGCAGCTGGTCATGGCAGCTGCTGCCCAGCGCGGTGTCGACGTGCGCTTGCTGGTGCCCTACAAGACCGACAGGCCGATGACCCAGTGGGCTGCTCGCGCGGCTTATGCCAACTTGCTGGCGGCAGGTGTCAGGATATTCGAGTACCAGCCACGCCTGCTTCATGCCAAGACGGCGCTGGTCGACGAAAGCTGGTGCACGGTCGGCACGGCGAATCTCGATTACCGCAGTTTCTATGTCAATTTCGAGATGAACCTGGTCAGTGCCAATTTCCCGTTGATCAAGTCGCTCGCTGACGACTTCCGGCAGGACCTGGAGGATGCCGAGGAAATCATCGAGACCCGCTGGTCGCGCCGCAGCATCGCCATGCGTGTTGCCGAAGTGATCGGCTGGTTCGCTCGCCGCTACCTCTGAATCGGAAAGCTTGCGGTCGGCAAGGTCTTGCCGGCACCAATGCCGCGTCGCGACAAAATCAGCCTGCAAAACCGGGAACTTCGGCCGCTTGCCCGAATCAACCAGATAGGGCAGTGCGGAGGGGCAGGCCATGAAATATCAGACCATACTCGCGATCCTGTTTGCAGCGATCGCCTTCTGTTTGTCGGGCACGGCGCTGGCAACGCCGGCGGAAAAACCAGTCCCCTGGAACTGGCCGGAGGAGCCCGAGAATCTCAAGGTATTGACCCAGTTGAAAGGGCAGCGCCTGGCGCCTGTCATGACGGGCTTTACTCGCGCACTCGGTGTCCGCTGCACGCATTGCCACGTCGGCGTGGATGGCGAATCGTTCCATGACTACGACTTTGCATCCGATGAGAAGCTGGCGAAGCGCACCGCGCGGCGCATGCTCGAGATGCTGGGTGACATCAACTCGCACCTCGACGAGGTGGAACACTCCGGACCCGAGCCGGTCAACATGTGGTGCGATACCTGCCATCGCGGCCGGCCACGGCCTTTGCGCCTTCATGACGAGCTGGCAGAGGTCTACGTCGCCTCGGGCAAGGACGCTGCGCTCGCTCATTACGAGGAGCTCAGGGAGCGCTTCTATGGCCGCGGTGCGTATGACTTCGGACCGAATGCCCTGAACAGCTTCGGCTACCAGGTGCTGGGGGATGGCGATATCGACGGCGCGGTCGACATCTTCGAGCGCAATGTCGCCCTGCACCCCGACAATGGCAACGCCCATGACAGTCTTGGCGAGGGATACATGAAGCAGGGCAGGACGGCGGCGGCGATCGAGAGCTACGAGCGCGCGCTGCAACTCAATCCACGCAACGACAATGCTCGCCAGCAGCTCGAGGTTCTTCGGCAGGCTCGCTGACCGATGGACAGCCGGCTTGCCTGCCGGCCATGACCTGCCGCATCCTGTTTTCCCGAATCCCTGAAGACAGGTGGAACAGCATGTCCGAACTGCATGGCAGGCCGATCGAAAGAATCATCAAGGCAATGCCGACCTCGGATGGCGCCGGCGTGCGGCTGTTTCGCAGCCTGGGTCAGTCGCAGGCCGCAAGACTGGACCCTTTCCTGATGCTGGACGAGTTTCGTTCGGATGACAGCAGCGACTACATCGCCGGCTTCCCCGAGCACCCGCATCGCGGCTTCGAAACGGTCACCTACATGCTGGCCGGTCGCATGCGGCATCGCGACCATCTCGGCAATTCCGGTGTGCTGGAAAGTGGCGGGTTGCAGTGGATGACCGCCGGGCGTGGCATCGTGCACTCCGAAATGCCCGAGCAGGAAGCCGGCCTGATGCACGGTTTCCAGCTGTGGATCAACCTGCCGGCAGCCGAGAAGATGAAGGAGCCGGCTTACCAGGAATTCGACGCCAGCCAGATTCCGGCGGTGTCCGACCAGGGCGTGACCGTGCGCGTCATCGCCGGCAAATGGCAGTCGGTGGAGGGACCGGTCAGGGGAATCAGCAGCCAACCTGTCTACCTGCATGTCGCCCTCGACCCTGGCGCCCGCTTCGCCATGGAGCTGCCCGCCGACCACCATGCGTTTGTCTATCTGTTCGAAGGCAAGGTGCAGGCCCCGGCGGGCGGTTTCGAGCGGCTGGAGGAAAAGCAGGCGGGCCTGTTTGCACGCAGTGGCGAGCGAATCGAGTTGTCAGCGGGCACGGAGCCGTGCCAGTTGCTGTTGCTGGCTGCTGCACCGTTCAACGAGCCCGTGGCGCAGTACGGGCCGTTCGTGATGAACACGCGCGAGGAACTCGAGCAGGCAATGCGGGATTTCAGCAGCGGAAACTTCTGAGCGAAGGCTTCAGCGCGAGCGGCCCACCAGTCGGTGCCACCAGGTGTCGGTACCTTCTTCCTCAGGTACCCGTTTGGGTTCCGAGAAGTACTCGAGGATCCAGCGGCGGATTCGCCCTTCGTGGAGGCAGCCGCCCTCGTAGGGCAGGCGGACCAGGTGATCTGCCATGAAGGCCCGGTGCAGGCGCCACGTCACGGCAGAGATTTCGCCCTTTTCGAGAGAAACGGGTTTTTCACCGTCGCAGCCTGGTGGCAGGAAGTGATCCAGGATGTTCAACGCGAGTTCGGCAGGGCCGGGACCGATGTGCCCCCAGTCCAGCTGGTCGACATTGTAGTGCGACACGCGATGCGGAATGCTGGAATAGATGTTGCCGTCATCGTCCCTGTCGAGGACGAGGTCACCATCGGTGCGTTGACGCTTGTCATCTTCAATCATCTGCCTGTCCCCCGAGGCTTCCCAAGGCTCCCTGGGATTGCCCGCCTCTGAGATAAGCATAGGCAAGCCGGCGCTTGAAGCTTGTCAGCATTTTCGGAAGCTGGCGGAGGTCGATTCCTTGCTTTTCAAGGTCTTAGGGAAGGCTGCGGGCCTCGCCGGTTGCTTGCGGCAGGGGCGGGCTTGTCGGGCTGCGGGAATGGCCTATGCTAGCGGCCATGAGCACCTTTCTCGAATCCACCGCCTTGCTGCTGCTGGCAGCTGTCATTGCCGTTCCCTTGAGCCGAGCCATCGGTCTCGGGGCCGTCATCGGTTACCTGGCCGCCGGCATCATCCTGGGTCCGCATGTGACCGCATTCTTTGTCGACGGGGAGGCGATACTGCATTTCGCCGAGTTTGGCGTGGTGCTGTTGCTGTTCATCATCGGCCTAGAACTGCAGCCGTCCCGTCTGTGGGTGCTTCGCAAGTCCTTGCTCGGGCAGGGGCTGAGCCAGGTCGCCGTGACCAGCTTGCTCATTGCCTTGCTGGCCGGGCTTTTCATCGGCCCGTGGACGGCAACGATCATTGTCGGTGGTGCGCTGGCACTGTCTTCGACGGCGTTTGTGCTCCAGTTACTGGCCGAGCGCAAGGAGTTGCCACACGAGCATGGCCGCGCCGCTTTTTCGATCCTGCTGTTCCAGGACATTGCCGTCATCCCGATGCTCGTGCTGATACCGCTGCTGGCGGGCAAGAGCGACACCAGCTATGTCGACATGCTGGTCGAAGCTGCGCGAGTGACGGCCATCCTGCTGCTGGTCGTAGTCGGTGGGCGGTACCTGCTCAGGCATTTCCTGCGGCTGATCCACAATGCCGGTGTGCGCGAGATTTCGACGGCCGCTGCCTTGCTGCTGGTGCTCGGCATTTCCCTGTTGATGCACAAGCTCGGGCTGTCGATGGCGCTGGGTGCTTTCATCGCGGGCGTGCTGCTGGCGGATTCGGAGTTCAGGCACCAGCTGGAAGCCGACATCGAGCCGTTCAAGGGGCTGCTGCTGGGCCTGTTCTTCATGTCGGTTGGCATGACAGCCAACCTCGACCTGCTGTTGGCCGAGCCGTTGCTGATCCTGTTGCTGGCGCTGGGACTCATTGCGACCAAGGCCGCCATCCTGTTTGCCATCGGCAAGGTCAGTGGCCTGGCAAACAAAAGTGCTGTCCGGCTGGCGCTGGTGCTGTCGCAGGGCGGTGAATTTGCCTTTGTGATCCTGTCGACCGCGATCGGCCATTCGCTGATTCCCGTGGAGCTGGCCGATCGACTGATTCTCGTCGTGACCGTTTCCATGATGAGCACGCCGCTGCTATATGGCCTCTATTCGAGCTGGGTGGAACCGCGCATGGAGGTTTCCAGCCAGCCGGTCTACGACACGCCGGACCAGGGCGAGGTGCCCGTGGTCATCGCCGGATTCGGCCGTTTCGGCCAGATGAGCGGCCGCCTGCTGCGCACGCTCGATGTGCCGTTCACGGCACTCGATATATCCCCTGACCAGGTGGATGTGGTTCGGCGTTTCGGCAATCCGGTGCATTACGGCGATGCCGGCCGGCTGGATTTGCTCGACGCGGCCCATGTCGACAAGGCGGCGGTCTTCATCCTGGCGGTGGACGAGATGGAAGCTTCCTTGCGCATAGCCAGGGCAGTTCGGCACGAATACCCGCACGTGCGAATCCTGGCACGCGCCCGCAATCGCAAGCATGCCCACCTGCTGATGGACCTCGGGGTGCACTGGCTGGTACGCGAAACGCAGCTGTCCGCCCTGGCGATGGCGGAAGAGCTGCTGGTTCAGCTGGGGCGACCGGCAGACGAGGCGCGTCGCATGGTGGCGACCTTTCGCCAGCATGACGATGAGATCCTGCAACGCCAGCAAGCCGTGCATCACGACCAGCAGAAGGTCATCCAGTCGGCAAAAGAGGCCGCCGACGAACTGCGGACACTGCTGGAATCGGATCGTGCCAGCGTCAAGAAATCCGTTCGCGATGCCATGCGTGACAAGGACGACTGAGCGGCGCGCCGCCCAGGCAGCGTTCAACGAGCAGCGCGCGGCCTGAACGCCAGCAGCGGCGCCAGCAAGACGCCCATCCCCAGGGCGGTGCCGGCGTTCAGCGCAGCCTGTTTCATCGGATCCAGCAGGAAGTCGACGCGCTCCGGCGACATTTCTCGAGGCATGTCCCTGCCGTCGACGGATGCCTGCAGGTGCTCGGCATAGGCGGCCAGGTTCAGCTGCAGGTAATCCGGATCGATCAGGGCAAAGTGCAACCAGAGCGACAGGCCGAACAGCAATGCGCTGCCGGCAGTGACGAATACCAGCGAAACAGCGCGAGCAGGGTAGTCGGGAACGTCTTGCAGGTGGCGGCGGGCAAGCACCATCGAAAAGCCCACTGCGACAAAGGTCAGCAGCATCAGCAGCAGCTCCCGCGCCATGTAGGATGCATCGGAATCTGCCAGTGGAAAGACGGCGGCGGCGACATACAGCAACATGCCGCCGAAGAATGCCTGCAAAGCCAGGTTGGTCCGTACCTCGGTGCCGATTGCCGCGCTCATGTCGATTGCTCGTGTTCGGGTGCGCGACGATTCTAGCAGCATCGTTCCAGCCGGACAGGGCGGGCCGCTTTCGAGGCGCAAAAAAAAGCGCCGCAGTGCGGCGCTTCTGGAACATCGGGCGACGAGGACTCAAGCGGTCTGCGTGGTCGTCGTTGTCGCGCCAACGCCCGCAGACGGGGCTGCGCCCTTGCTGCTGGCGACTTCGCCAAGACCGGTACGGCCGTTGGCACGGAAGATCAGCATCTGGGCCGTTTCGCCGTCTTCGGGGTACTGGGCGGCACCGATGCTGAAGCTGACCCGCTGGCGGGCAAACAGTCGCGTCAGGCGAGCGCCCAGCGGAGCAAACTCCTCGACCAGGTCGCGCGCATTGCCGCCGACCTTGAGTACGGCGAAGTAATCCGGCGAGGGTCGGCCGATGGCGTGTTCAGCCAGGCCGGCCTGCAGGATGCGACTGACTTCCCGCAACTCCTTCGCTGACAGCTTCTCCTTGCCATCAAAGCGCAGGGTCAGGATGGCTGCGCGACTGCCACGCTTGCGGATGGCCTTGGACACGTCCTGGGTGAAGGCCGCGCGATTCGCCAGGCCGGTTTCCCGGTCGATGAACGCGAGATTGCGGACGCGCAGCTCTTCCTCGCGTGCTGCACGCACCTGGCGGATCAGTTCGCGAGTATTGGTGATCGAGACAAACAAGGCGAGGCCGAGGATGCTCAGGCCGCCGAAAGCGGTCAACAGGACGATACTGTCACCCCGGATCATGTTGCTGTCGGCCGGCACGGATCCCATGGCGATGTCCGCTGCCGCCATCCCGGAGTAGTGCATGCCGGCGATGGCCAGGCCCATGACCATGGCAGCACCGACACGAATTCCGATGTCGACGATGCTTTTCACCGGCTTCAGCGAGACCGCGATCAGCATGGCTGCGCCGGATGCGCCGACGGCAATCAGCAGGGAAGCCACGAACCAGCCGGTTTCGTAACTGATTGGCGTCGACATCTGGAGTGCGGCCATGCCGAGGTAATGCATTACGGCAATGGCAGATCCCATCGCGATAGCGGCAACCGACAGCAGCTTTGCGTCGACCCGCTTGTTGCTGACCACCCACAGGGCAATGCTCGACGCAGCGATTGCGGCGATCCAGGATACGAAGGTCAATGCGACGTCATAGGACAGTTCGAAGGGCGCATTCATTGCTTCCATGCCGATGAAGTGCATGGACCAGATGCCGGAGCCCATGCAGAAGGCACCGAACATCACCCAGCGCAGGCGGCTGACTTCGCGGTTGGCCCGGACCCGGCCAGCGAGTTCCAGGGTCACGTAGCCCGCGAGCGAGGCGATGAAATAGGACAGCAGGACAAGATTCGGGTTGTATGACATTTCCATGGCTAGCTCCGTAACCTGCTCGATTGCAGGTCGTACAACAGGTGTACAAGAACTATACATGAAACCGTTCGAAAATGAACTAATTGCAAGGAAAAAGTTTATAAGCGCTTTCTTTTACCTTTTAAAACAGCGATTTAGAAAGGTTTCTTGATGCTACTTAACGCTTTATTCCGCGGCGCGATACGGGGCCCAAAGGCTGTGAAGGTTTTGTGCAAGGTTTTGGGCCAGGGTGCGATCGAGTGTCTGGCTGCTGCCCCATTCGAGCAGGCTTGCCCAGAACACGCCCTGGGTGAGACTGGCAAGCTCGGCGCAGCGGGTCGCCGGCCGCAGTTCGCCATCATCGATGGCCTCCTGCAGGGCACGGGTCATGGAGTACCGCAGCCGCTGCATCAGTTTGCTGACATGGTCACGGGATTCGCCGACGGCCAGCGTATGGGTGATGAAAGCGAGGAAATTGCCCGCTGCGCGCGGATTGGCCATGGGTTCTGCCAGTGCAAGCAAGTTGCGCTCCAGGGTATCGAGTTGTCGCTGCCCGCGCTCCGCGGGTTCCAGGCGAATGCCATCGGCGAGCTGTTCCAGCACGCTGACCAGCAGGCGTCGCCGCGAGCCGAAGCGCTGCACCAGCGCCGGTGCGGTGACCCCGACCACGGTAGCGACCCGCTCGAGAGTCAGGTCGGCAACACTGTCCTGCAGGATCACCTCCAGTGCTGCCTCGGTGATGGCCTGGTCACTGACCTTTCGCGGCCTACCCATGATGAACCATCCGCATGTTGCAGTTGCCATCAGTCATATTGCTTGTCGCGTTCCGCGCTCCAGTTCTGTTCGGATTCGTCGAACGAGCTCGTGATCCGGACTTCACGTTGCCGAACCGCTTCGGCAAGCTCCGAGAAGCTCCTCACCCGCAGACCCATGGCTTCCTTTGATGGTTCGTGGTCGACACAGACCCAGCCGTTCTTGCCAAAGCGCTTGGCGGCAAACATGCAGTAGTCGGCCAGGCTCAGCAGGCCGTCGCTGTCGATGGCGTAACGATCCCGCGGATCGAAGGGGTAGGGGGTTGCCCCGATGGAGCAGGTCACCGCGATGGGGCGGCCATCCTCGGAGCGGATATCGAGGCTGTCGCAGGCTTTGCGCATCCGTTCCGCCATGACCGGGATCATCTTGCGATTGGTCTCCATGGCAACGACCACGAACTCCTCGCCACCCCAGCGCACCACGGTATCCGACACCCGGCACACCTTCTGGAGCGCCTTGGCGGTTTCCATCAGCACCAGGTCGCCGTCAACATGGCCATAGGTGTCGTTGATCTGCTTGAAGTTGTCGATATCAATCATGAAAAACGCGATGTCGCTCTTTTCGTTGGGCAGGCCCTTGCCATCGGCGTAGCGCCGCCGCACCAGTGCCAGGTCCTGGTCGATACGGCTGTACAGGTATCGGCGATTGTGAATCTTGGTCAGCATGTCGGTAATGCTGGCCGTTTCGAGTGCCTTGCTCTTTGCCGCCAGCTCGCGGGTACGTTCATCCACCAGCTGTTCGAGTCGCTCTGCATTTTTGCGCTCGCGAATCACTTCGTTGCGATGGGCGGCAACGCGTTGTCTCACCAGCAGGTAGAGGCCGACGAGCATCAGGGCGAGGCCACCGAGATAGGCCCAGATGGTCTGCCACCAGGCCGGTTCGACCGCAATGCTCAGGCGAGTGACCTTGCTCTCGGCATCGCTTTCCACCGACGAGCTCCTGACCTGGAACTCGTACTCGCCCGGGTCGAGGTTGGTAAAGCTGACTTCATGGCTTTCGTTCAGGTGCAGCCAGTCATCACTGAAGCCGACCAGGCGATACTCGTAACGGCTGCTGGCCGGGTCTGCATAGTTCAGGGCAACGAACTCGATACGGACAATGTTGTCCTCGTGGCTCAGGCGCAGGACACCGTCATCACCCAGGCGGCGTGGCTCGCCACCGACCTCGATCTCGACCAGTCGGACTTGAGGCGATGGAAATTCCCGCTTGATGACGGCCGGGTCGAAGAAGGTGATGCCAAGCGGGCCACCAAACAGGAACAGGCCGTCCGGTGACGCATGCACCGCCGATTCATTGAATTCGAGGCTCTGCAGGCCATGGGCCGGACCGAAATGCTGCACGCTGCCCGTTTCCGGGTTGTAGCGAGTCAGGCCGCGATTGCTCGACAGCCAGAGATCGCCTGCGCCGTCCTCGAGAATGCCGTAGACAACGTCGTTGGTCAGGCCGTCGGATCGATCGATGTAACGCACCCGCGCCGTGTCTGCGGTCAGCGTCCGGGCGTTCTCTACCAGCCCGAGGCCGCCGCCATCCGACCCGAACCAGGCCCGGCCGCTGCTGTCGACCGAAATGGCCAGCATTTCACGCCGCTGCAGGCCGTTGGGTCCAACCGGTTCGCTGGCATCGATTCGCGTAATCGAGTTGTCATCGAGGGAAATCCTTGCCAGGCCATCAAGGCTGGCGACCCAGAGAAAACCGGCGGGATCTTCGGCAAGGTGAATCGCACGGCGCCTGGCTTCCTCGGTCAGTTCCAGCGGAAAGCGCTGCCAGTCCTGCTGGCCCGGATCCTTGGTGTAGAGGTAATGATGCGCAGCCCACAGCCTGTCGTTGCGGTCGCGCAAAATCTCCGTAACCACCGGCAGGCCGAAATCGGTGTCCATCACGAGCCCGGACGGGCCGACCTCAAGGGTATCGGTATCGATGCGGTGCAGGCCATTGAAGACGGTACCTGCCCAGATATCGCCCTCGGGCCCGAGCTCCAGGGTGATGACATAGGGCGGCTGGCCATCGTCGCTGGTGACCTCGTCGATGATGTCGATACGGCCGCTGGCCGCGTCGACCACGGAAATGCCTTCGGCAGACCCGATCCAGTAACGCCCGGTGTTGTCCGAGGTGATGGAGAAAATGGTGTTGTCCAGGATGCTGCGGCCGCTGTTCGGGTTGTTCTTCAACAGGCCGAACTGGGTCCCGCGCTGGCGCTTGATGTTGACGCCATAGAAGGTGCCCACCCAGAGCGTGCCGCTCTGGTCCTCGAAGAGCTCGTAGATCAGGTTGCTGGAGAGACTGGTTGGATCCGACGGCTCGTTGTAGAAACGCTGGAATTCGCCACTTCGCTCGTCGAGCTTGTTCAGGCCGTCGCGCGTACCGATCCAGAGCACGCCATTCGAGTCGCGCAGCACGGTATTGACCTGGTTGAGGCTCAGGGAATTGCTGTCGTTGGCATTGCGCGTGTAGCGATTCAGGACCTCGCCGATCGATGTGACCTGCCAAAGGCCACCCGAAGTGGCCAGCCAGATGGCCTCGGGGCTGTCGACCCAGATGCCATTGACGTCGAGGGAGCGGGCCGGGTTGACCAGCGCCTGCAGTCTCTTGCTGGAAGGTTCGACTCGGTAGAGGCCGCTTTCCGTGCCGACTAGGATGTCGTTGCCACTGACAGCAAGGGCATCGATGACCTCGTCGCTGCGGGCGAGTTCGCGAATGGCATAACCGTCCAGGTCGAGACGGTAGATCCTTCCGGCACTGGCGATCAGCAAGCCACCCTGGCCGTCCAAAGCCAGGGTATCCACCCGCCGCCCGGGCTCGAGGTCGGGCAGGGGGTGATGCTGGATCGCCTCGGTACGGGTGTCGATGCTGTCGATGCCGCGGTCCGTGGCTACCCAGACGCGACCCTCGGCAAACAGCAGTTCATTGACACTGTTGGCGACCAGGCTGTCCGGATCGTCGGCATCCTGGCGGAAATGGCGGAAGCCATGGGCATCGTAACGGTTGACCCCGTCCTGGGTGCCGATCCAGATGAATCCCTGGTCGTCCTGGGTGAGGCCATCAATGGTGTTCTCGGTCAGGCCTTGCTCGACCGTTATGCGGGTAAACGACGCCTGGCTGAGGCGGAACAGCGGGTTGTTGTCAGTGGACTCGCTCGCGCTGGCGCTTGCCAGCGGCAGGCTGGCGAGTATCAGCATCGACACCAGCAGGCCCGGTGCCGCAATGCGCGTAGCAAGCCCTGCGGTGAGTCCTGCGGTCTGAATCATCCGTGCTCCCTGGTGTGGTGAAAGAACGTCCTGGACGCGCTTACTTAACCTCTATTCACTATAAGTCAGGAAATCGTTCATTTCAGAAAAGCATTAAGAAATTCCTGTAAAGCGGTACTGAAACGTACTGATAAGGGCTATCCTGATGCCACGCTCAACTGGGGTAAACCATGATTTCTGACCGCGAACGCCAGGCGTTGCCCGATTTCGAGCAGATCGTCGAAGCCGCCAACGATGTCGTTGTGATCACCACGGCGCCCGCTGAGGGCGAGCCCGTGATTGTCTATGTCAATGCGGCGTTCTGTGCGCTCACTGGATACGGTCCAAGCGAAGTAATGGGTCGCAATCCGCGCTTCCTGCAAGGGGACGACCGTGACCAGGCGGCACGCAAGGAATTGCGCGACGCCATCCGCAACCGGCGTGATGTAAGAACTCGCATCAGAAATTATGACAAAGCGGGCCGTTCCTACTGGCTGGAAATCAGCATGATTCCGATTTTTGACCGAAGCAGTGGCAAGGTGACCCATTTTGCGGCGATCGAGCGGGATATCAGCCAGGCCGTTGCCCGTGAAGCCGCCTTGCAGGAAAAAGTCCTGACGGACGAGCTGACAGGGCTGCTCAATCGCCGCGGCTTCGATGAAGCGCTGGCCAGCGAACATGCACGCATGCAGCGCTACAGCAGACCGTATTCACTGGTCATGTTCGACCTGGACCATTTCAAAAGCGTGAACGATGACTACGGCCATGCAGCCGGCGATCTCGTGCTGGAGGGTATCGGCGATTTCTGCCGCAGCAGCTTCCGGGAACAGGACATCGTAGCGCGGATCGGAGGCGAAGAGTTCTGCGCCATCCTGCCCGAGACGGATGTCGCCGGTGCTTGTGTTGTTGCCGAGCGCTTGCGGGCGGAGGTGGCTTCGAGTGTTTTTTCACTTGAGGCGATGTCGCTCAAGGTAACGGTCAGCGTCGGCGTTGCGGCGGCCGATCCCGGCAGCAACAGCGAGGCCTTGATGGCGCGAGTGGATGCGGCGCTCTATCGCGCCAAGGACGCGGGTCGCAACCAGGTCGTTCGAGATGCCAGCTCGGAAGACCGGGACAAGTCAGAATAGGCGTGAATCGAACTCCGGGGTCGGGCCGGGCGCTGCTCGGCGCGGAACCCGCCCCGGCAGGGCATGCCGCGCGGAAGCTTGTGCAGGTCAGGTCGATTCGCTGTTGCTGCCAGCGTTCAACGTATTCAGTTTCGCGCGAATGTCCACGTCGTCCGGGACAAGTTCGAGATAGGTCTCGAGCGCCTGCCTGGCTTCGGCGTCGTTGTCCTGTCCAAGCTGCCAGAGACCGAGCTGGCGCCAGGCAAGCGCGTGTTCAGGGTCCAGTGCCAGGAGAGCTTCGAGTTGCGTCACGGCTTGCGGGCGCTTGTCGAGCGCTTCAAGGGCCAGCGCTCGGTTGAACAGGGCGGCGGTGTTTTCCGGCTCGCGTTCCAGGACGTCATCGAGAACGTCCAGCGCATCCTGTGGATTCCCTTGCCGGCTTTCGATGGCGGCGAGATTGATTGCTGCCTTGCTGTAAGCGGGATCGACTTCCAGCAAGGCACGATACAGTCGTCGCGCGAGTTCGAACTGCTCTTCCTCATCGCTGCGCACGCCGAGGTTGAAGACCAGTGCTGCGGTGTCTTCCGGTTCGAGCTGCAATGCTTCCAGGAAAGCCTCGGCCGCAGCGTCGAGCTCGCCGCGCGCTTCATGCAGCCGTCCCAGCGAACGCCATGCCTTCGCGAACCCGGGATCCAGCCGCAGCACCCGCTCCAGCTCTTTTTCCTGCTCTCCTTCGCGTTCCATGGCGCCCAGTAGCAGGGCGAGGTTGAAACGTGCCGAGATATTGGATGGATCCATCGCCAGCCCGTCGCGCAACAGCGTTTCGGCCTGTTCCAGCCGGCCCTCGGCGCGTCGAATGACCGCCAGGTTCAAGCGCGCCTTCTCGTTTTCCGGATCCTGTTCAAGGACCTGCTCATAATGCCCCGCCGCCTCGTCATTGCGGTCAAGCGACGACAGCACGACGGCCAGGTTGTAACGAGCGAGGCTGTAGCGCGGGTTGTCTGCCAGGATGTTTTCGTATATTTCGATTGCCGCGTCGGCATTGCCACGACGTCGTTCGAGGATGGCGAGGTTCAGCGCAGCACCGCGATAGTCCGGATCGATGCCCAGGCTGTGCCGGTACGCCTCTATTGCGGCATCGATGTTGTCGCGTGATTCCTCGAGCCGTCCGTACATGAACCAGATGTCCGGATCGGTTTCGCGAATTGCCAGCGCACGCTGCAGGTGGCTTTCGGCAAGCTCGTACCTGCCGAGCTCGAGTGCGGCACCGGCTGCACCCGTCAGCGCCGCTTCATTGTGCGGGTGAGCATCGAGCAGCGCGTCGTATTCCTCGAACGCTTCTTCGCTGCGCCCGGCCTTGCGCAGCACGAGCCCCAGTCGCAGCCAGCTGTCGAGGTCCTGTCCCTCGCTGAGCTCGAGTGCGCGCCGCAGTTGCGCGCTGGCCACGTCGAGTTCATTGCGCAAATAGGCGAGTTCTGCACGGTAGCGCGCCGCGCTCACGGCATCGTCGGTGTTGTCTGCAAGCCAGCCGTACTGGACTTGCGCGGCTTCGAGGTCACCGTTCTCCATGAACAGGCTGGCAAGGTGCCTGCGCGCATCGCCGTTGGCCGGGTCGATCTGCAAGGCCCGTTGCAGGAAGCGAATCGCAGCCTCGAGATCTTCGTGCTGGTGCAGGGCATGCGCGATCTCGAGGTGGATGTCGACATCATCGGGTCGCAATGACGCGGCGTTGTCGAGCGACGCGAGTGCCGCATCGGCCTCGTCCGGCACGTCGAGCAGGCTTTCGCCAAGGAGCAGCCATGTATCCGCCTCGCGCGGATTGTATTCGGTCGAGCGTCGCAACACCCTGACGGCCTCTTCATGCCGGCCCATCGTTGCCAGCACTTCGCCTCTCAGGAAGAGGGCGCGGGCGCGTGTCGAAGAACTGCTGATATCTGCCGCCAGGGCAAAGGCCTGTTGTGCTTCCTCCAGGCGTCCGTCGTCATACAGCAGGTCGCCGAGATTCATGGCGGCTTCCTGGTAGCCCGGTGTCAGTTCGAGAGCCTTGCGATAGGCGTTGATGGCATCCTCGTTGCGATCGACGCGGCCCAGTGCGATGCCGAGGTTGTACCAGGCGCGGGAGTAGTCGGGATACAGTTCGATGGCGTCCTGGAAGTGCTCCACGGCGACAGCCGGCACCCTGGCACGCAAGGCAACCACGCCCATGTCGTTGAGCAGGGCAGGGCTGTCACCCTCTTCGGCACGCAAGCTGTCCAGCTCTTCCAGCAAGGCCGACTGGTCGGCAGAAAGCTCCGGGTTGCTCATCAGTGCCTGGTGACGTTCGCTGCGACCGAGACCCAGTTCTTCCGTCGTATTCCGCTCCGTGTCGGTTTCCGTCACCGGGGCGGTTCGCTCCGTCGGTTTCGTCGGCACGATGTTGACGATTACCGGACGCGTGGCAACATGAATCGCCACGCTTTCCGCGATCATCAGCGAGATCACCAGCAGCAACGCGAGCGCGCCCAGCCAGATGCCGTTTTCGCGCAAGGGTATTCTCATGTCGTCGGTTCCGCCCCGTCGGGTATCTGTGCCAGTCGCTCTGCCAGTGCGGCAAAGCCCTTGCCTTGCACGTTCTGGATTTCAAGGCCTGGTCGGGCGTTGATCTCGAGCACCAGCGGACCTTCGGCAGCATCTTCTGCAATATCGACCCCGATGAAGCCGAGCGGAATGGCCGACTGCGTCTGGCGAGCCAGCTCCAGCACGCGCGACCAGTTAGGCACCTGCTGGCCGGCCAGTGGCGTGCCCGTTTCCGGATTGATGTCGACGCGTTCGCGACGACGATAACCTGGTCCCGTGATACCCGTTTCGATATCGATCGGCACGCCGATGCCACCTCGATGAAGGTTTGCCTTGCCGTCGGATTGCCGGGTCGGAATCCGCAACATGGCGGCCAGCACTTCGCCATTCACCAGGATGACGCGAATGTCGGAGATGCCGGACGGCGCAAGGGCCTGGTAGAAGGCAGACGGGTGGATGAGTGTCTCGATCAGCACTTCGTCGCGATCACCCGTCATCGAATACTCGCCGGCGATGATTCGTCGCATGTGTGCAATGAGCGCTTCGGCATCGAGCATCTCGCCGCCGGCAACCTGGAAACGATCTTCATCGCGGCCGCGGATGACCAGTATTCCCTTGCCCTTGGCGCCGCGCGCCGGCTTGATGACGAAACTGAACCAGTGCGGCAGTTGCCGTCGAATCGCCTGCAGGTCCCAGACATCCTGGACGATGGCCAGTGTCCTGGGGATGGTGACGTTCGCACCGCCCAGCAGCGTCTTGGACAGGATCTTGTCATTTGCAGTGGCAATCAGCTCCGGCGGGTTAAGGCGCTGCACCAGCTCGCGATTGCGTGCGTTCATGCCCAGCACGCGCTCGTTGTCATTGCCCGCGGATTCGTTGATTGACGTTTCGTCACGGCGCAGCACGTCGAGCAGCCGCTTGAATCGCAGGAATTCGGAAATCCGAATGCCTGTCCAGCGCCCCGCAGCCACCTGCATGCCGAGCACGACCAGCAACAGCTCCGGAAACGCCAGCACGACACCCTGCAGCAGCATGGAACTGAACATGAAGTAGCAGACGATGATCATTGCCGTGGTCGTCGACACATCCTTGATGACCTCCCGCAAGGGTTCCTGTTCCAGCGCATTGGAAATGCGTTCGGCAGTGAAACTCATGATGATCACCGGGAAGAGGGCGAGCATGGTGAGCTGGGTGCCCAGCTGGCGATAGCCGAGAATCACGACCGTGAAGATCAGCAAGGTCACGATGGTGACCAGCGCGGAAATGCGCGGTACCTGCAGGAGATTCAGTTGTCGCAGCGGCCTTCTCAGCAGTGCGGCCAGGAAAACAACCACTCCGAAAGCGGCCAGTCCGACGTCGAGGCCCGTGAATCGACAGGCTGCGCCGACCAGCATCGGCAGGAAGACGCCGAAGGTCGTGATCCCGACAATGTTCCGGGCCACGACAATCAACAAGGCGGTGAACGGGAACAGGAGCAGGGTGCCGACAATGGCCAGGTCGACGCCGATATCGATGAAGAGCTTCGGTAGCCAGGCCGTTGTCTCGCGCCCGCTGACGGGTGACAAGGCCTCGAAGCCCAGGGTCCGGTCCGGGTCGATGCTGAAGAGGTAATCGAAGTTGATGTTGCGGGTGTGACTGAACAGCGCCTCGTCACCGCGGTACACGGCGAGGTAATGCCGCGGAATCGATGCAAAGTGATCGTTGGTGGGATCGAAGGGTACCCATTGGTTGCGAATGAAGACTTCGACCCACTGGTGGGATGTCTTCTTGCTGCCCGCGTTCAGGATGATGCCACCCACGAGCCGGGCAGGAAGCTTGTTCAGGCGCGCAAGGGCAACGAACAGCCGGCTCTTGCCGTTGCAACTGGCCTGGCGCAGGCGCAGGGCCGTCAGGGCATCGGTGTAACCCTTGAACTCGGCGCCCTCGATATCATGGGTGGTGTAGTCGTGAATGGCGCGCAGGGTTGCCAGCACGGTGGCCTTGCCAGGGTTCAGCTCGTCCCAGAGGGCGGCAACTTCCTCGGAGTGCACCTGGATGGCGGGGGTCGCCCCGAGCTCGGCGATGAAGCGAGCGTCACTTTCGATCGGCAGGGGCAGGTTCTCGGGGATATCGAACTGCACGCCCTGGAGCGCCAGGCGGGCGTAATAGGTGATCTCGCGGCGCTTCTCGGAACCACCTGCGGACCAGCGTCCGATCCGCCCGGTGGGGTCTTCCTCCTCCGTGAAGACCACCCCAGGGGCCTGCAGCACTTCCTCCATCACGAACTGGCGTTCGTCATTCGCCGGCAGGAAGGTCCGCACCTGGGCCTCGCCATCGGGGCTTTCGAAGCTCATGCGCAAGGTGAAGTCGTAGACCGTTGCCGGCAGCAGCTCGCGCGGCTGCACGGGCGCCAGCCAGAGATGCACGGCGGCGATCCCGAAGCCCAGCACCACCAGCCACCATTCCGGCCGCTGCAGGAAAGCGTCAAGCAAGGAGACTGGCGGCTTGGATCTCATGTCGGTCCTGTCCTGAGGGTCATGTAAAAACGCTGCTGCAGCGCGTCAGCTTACGCCATCGGGGCCGCCTGTGGGGTTACAGAGTTGGCAGAAATGGCAGGCGCGCGCGATTTGCCCCGGTTACCGGAGAGGGCCGGCCAGGGGGGGGATGCAGCGACGGACCGGGCTTGCAGGTCAGTGCTGGCTGGAGCTGCCGGGTTCGTCATGTTGCGCCAGCTTGCCGAGCAGGGCGCGGCCTTCGCCTTCGGGCGGCAGCACGATGACTTCTGCGCCATTGCGTCGAAGCTTCGTCACGACCTTGTCCACCGCGCCAATGGCGGAGCTGTCCCACAACTCGGTGTGGGTAAGATCCAGGGTGACCTTGCGGGCCGGATGGCTGAAATCGAAACCGGCCAGGAAATTGTCGACAGCGACGAAGAACAGGGCGCCACGCACTTCGTAACGGCGGCGCTGGTCATCTTCGCTGTCGATGGCGTCCACGCGGATCTGCCGGGCCAGCTTGCGCACGAAGAACACCGCGCTCAACAGCACGCCCGCCAGCACGCCCTTGGCCAGGTCATGCGTCAGCACGACGGTGACCACGGTCACGATCAGGACGAAGGCATCCGTGCGCGGCATCCTGTTCAACATGAGCACCGAGCTCCAGTCGAAAGTGCCGATGGACACCATGATCATCACGGCGACCAGGGCCGGCATCGGGATGATCGACACGTATTCGCCCAGTACCAGGATGAAGAACAGCAGGAACACGCCAGCCGCCAGGCAGGAGAGGCGGCCACGCCCGCCGGACTTGATGTTGATGATCGACTGGCCAATCATCGCGCAGCCTGCCATCCCACCGAAGAAGCCGGTAACGATGTTCGCCAGGCCCTGGCCGCGGCATTCACGGTTCTTCTTGGATGGCGTGTCGGTGAGGTCATCCACGATCGATGCCGTCAACATCGATTCCAGCAGCCCGACCATGGTCAGCGTCAGCGCCGTCGGGAAAATGATTGTCAGGGTTTCCCAGCTCAGCGGCACGGCCGGCATGTTGAAGAACGGCATGCCTTCCGGCAGCTTGCCCATGTCACCGACGGTATTCGTCGGAATGCCGAACACGACGGCCGCGATCGTCAAACCCACGATCGCAATCAAGGGTGCTGGCAAGCTGCGATTGATGTACGGGAAGCCGTAGATGATCACGAGTCCCGCGCCGACCATCGCCCAGGTGATCCAGCCGTGGCCGACGAAATGAGGGACCTGTGCCATGAAGATGAGAATCGCCAGGGCATTGACGAAGCCGAGCATCACCGTGCGCGGAATGAACATCATGTAACGCGCCAGCTTCAGCCAGCCAAAGATGATTTGCAGGATGCCGGTGAGGATGGTCGTGGCGAACAGGTATTCCAGGCCGTAATCCGCGACCAGGGTGATCATCAGCAGCGCCATGGCGCCGGTTGCTGCGGAAATCATGCCCGGGCGTCCGCCGGCAATGGCGATGATGACGGCCATCGAAAACGACGCATACAGCCCGACTTGCGGATCGACACCGGCAATGATCGAAAAGGCAATCGCTTCGGGAATCAGGGCGAGCGCGACGACAATGCCCGCCAGCAGGTCGCCGCGAACATTGAAGAACCACGTGCGGCGGAGATGGCTCGCACCGCGCGCGAGAGTGTCAGATAGCATGCAACATCCTGGTCAACGGTCTGTGCCGCCTGATTCAGGCAAAATACAGACGTGCAAACGGCCGCCGTGGCCACATCAGGCCGGGGCGGTCATGAATCCTAGCTCGGAAGAGGGCAGCTGGCAGAAACGCCGAAAAGCGCCGAACCCGAAAGGCCGCGAAGCATAAAGAATCGAGAGCAGGGCGGCAAGGCAATAGCCCGAAAGCAGGGCGTTTTGCGCGAAAAAGCGGCTGAAATGCCTCCCTGGCGCGACAGGCGCGCCCCATTCCGGTACCCTGCCTCGCGATTCGACCCAAAACACCCCTATATAAAGGTTGGCCTGACATGCTGCGCAAGATCCTCGTTCCGGTGAATTTCACCTCGGCTTCGGCCCGCGCAGTGGCCGTGGCCCGCGATTATTGCCCTGAAGGCTCCACCATCCGCCTGCTGTACGTCCTGAATCCCAGCGAACTGGCTGAAGCGACGTCGAATCCGTCCATCAACCCGATGCATGCCAAGGAAGAACGCAGCAAGGCCGAACAGGAAGCCACCGAGCAGCTCAAGCGCTGGGCCCGGGATAACGAGGAAATCGCCATTGCCGTCGGCAACGCCGCCGAGACCATCAGCGCCCACGCCGATGAATGGGAAGCCGACCTGATCGCCATGGGCACGCGCAGCCGCAGTGGCTTGTCGCAGTTCCTGCATGGCTCGGCGACCGAGTGGCTGGTGCGCCATGCGAAGCAGCCGGTGCTGGCCGTGCATGACGTCGAGCTGAACCCGGACCAGGCGAAGCACATGCCGCCGATGTAAGTCTGAGTACGACAGTTTGTCGGGAAACAAACAGCAGGCCGCTGCCCAACAGGACAGCGGCTTTTTTGTGCGTTAGACAGGGTTATTTGCTTAAAAACAAAATAAATACAATAAGTTACGATGGATATCTCGAACGGCTCTAGTGGTGTAGCAGGCCAAACCAGCCTGCCTGGCCGCCCCATGCATATTGCGCATAATGTATATTATGACAAATGACGGATAGAGCCAGGCTAAGGGTCACCTAAGGGTCATATGGGTATCTCCGGAATCTTCAGTACTGAACAAAGTATCGGGACTTTCGGCAACAACCTATCGGTTCTAAGCATTCAAAGTATCGGTTCAACCGGATATTTTGCAACAACCTATCGGGTTGGCCGCATATCCTTTGCAACAAACTCGCGGTTTGTCCGTTAACTCGAATACCTTGGATCCGGATCAGCAAAATTCTATCGGTCTCTCACGGATTTATGTCCCAGTACGACTCGCCATCAGGGCGCGCTCATAACCCCCATAATGTACTTCCTGAAGCAGCTTCTCGATGTCTCCTTCTTGTATATCAGGTGGATATTCAGAATCTGAGGCCCGCTCGATAAGTATAGCGTCCACCAGGGCCGTAAATGGCGCCATCGGGATATCTGCAGACCGATCAACCTGCAATTCGGCTCGTGCCTTCTGAAACCCAGAATAAATGAGATCGGTACACTGACTTAGCCTCCATCCTTTTTGGTAGGCATTTGGGAAGAAGTACTCCGTAAAGGACTGTCCAGAGCCTTCTGGATATTCGGAGGCAGCCGGATCGTCATAGCGACTTAGGGCGAATCGAATATCATCCTTTTTTTGAATCCCGTGAAATTCATGTTCAGCTGCCATGAATCGCGCAACCATTTGGTCTTTGTTGGCATGACGCAGGGCGGATTTTCTATGTAGCAATTGCGGTTGTCCAAATTGAAACGTGTACAACAGAAAATGCTGGCTTTCCAGCGCATTATGTAAATCCATGAGGTGACCGAGCTGACGGCTTGAAAGGTTCTGCCCTTCGTCTACGAAAAGTAAAATTCGCCGGTCACCCGCTCGTAGTGCCTCACTTATCATGAAATCGACTAGGCGGTGCCGTTTGTCAGTGGCGTTTCCTGCATGAGGTAATCCATAGCCTACGTCAACAAGGAAGTCAGTGAAGAACGTTTTATCAGTGCTGGTGCCGAAGTCTTCTGTTCCGCAGTCAAGAACGAACACGGCAATCTCTTTTCCGAATAGCGTCTTGATATTATCCTTCAAGTGACGGATGGCACGTGTTTTACCAAGCCGCGGCCTTCCGTAAACGATAGCCCCTCGAATTTTTCGCTTGATCCATTTTTTTATCTGCAATTCCATTGCAATGATGGCCGCGGTCGAGAGCACATAATCATCTTGCTCGACAGGATGTCCAGGGAAGGCGTCTAGAGAGGAAGTTTCGGTAGCCATGGTTTTTTACTCCATTTTCACCGGGTCACAGTTCGACTCAGTGCGATACATTCAGGGCTCATTGGGTCGAAGTCATTTTCGTCAACAACGCGCTCATCGAGAGAGGAATCATGTGGCCGTGTGTTCTGTTGTTTACTTTGACTTGGTTGCGCGAATAGCTGAGAAGGTGTGTCTTGCCTTAGCGTGTATACGACTTCCGCGTATTGCGCAGCGACCTTTTTCGATTCCCTTGCTCTTACCGCCAGGTGCTTCAGCCATGCATCTACGGGATCGGTATAATCTTCGCCCTCTAGAGCCAGATGCCGCATGATGTGTCGCTTCGTCAATAATTCACGTTGTCGTAACGTATGTGGATGCAGGCCCCATGTTCCCATCGCCTCAGCGACGCCCAACGATTCACCGGAAAGCAAATAGATGCGCATTGTTCTTGCGTCGCGGCGATTGATCTCTCCGATGACCCCCTCTCCAATCAATGACGGGGTATCTGCGATTATCGGATTCGTATAGATAGCATTCTTGAACTGAATGTATGGTCGCTTCCCCTTTTTCAGGTTTCCCCTTACCGTTAACGGGACACGCATCCAACTCAATGAGAATTCGGTTCTATCTTCTGCAAACACATGGCGGGGCATGTCACCTTGCGAGAGGCTGGCACGCAGGTACTGGAATGGCGATAGCTGTCCAGGAAGGCCCTGGTGAGGTGTTACATTATAGTTGGCAATGACGACGTCCATGACTTGGAGCATATCTTCGAAACTGACTTTGTAACGCACAGCATTGCCCTCAGAATCTGTTCGACGTGCATCTTGAATATTGCTTCCAGTCGTCGAGGGCAGTCGATGCATGTACGGTGCCAGGGTTCCAAAAAACCGTTCAACAATGTCCCGTGCCGCCGGTGTTTCAATTTCACCAAAATTTATTGCACTTCGAACTTTGCGGACCAGTTGGTCCTTGGTGTTGAGGGAAAAATGTGACCATGCATTATCCATCGCCGTCAGGTTCCAAAGACGCCATGCGCACTCTGAAATAACACCCGACGGTAAGCCTGCTCCACTTGCATACGCTAGGTCAGGAATTGTTAGTTGTCTCGGCTGCCAAGGTATGATTGCATTTGTCAATGCAGCGTCAACATCATCGCTGTTGTATGACCTGCCGAACCCGATTTCGTAACCGAGACAAGCTCGACTGGCACGATCAACAGCGGCCACAAGACTCAGCCGCTCCATCGGAACAGGAATAAGCATCCCCTGCGGAGTTGGTATGTCAACTACCAGATGGCAATCCTCAGTGTGGGCGTCAAGTTCAACGCGCTCGTATGGGCGTTGCGTGATCTGCCGCCTCGCGGTGCTCGGATCACCCTGCACATGACGCCCCCGAGACATTGATCGGTTTTTGGCAAATGCCGAAACATGCCCATCACACAAGGAGTTTATGAAACGGCGTAGAGCATCGTAGCCTTTGCTTTTCGATGTGAACGGATACTGGTTCGACTTGACACCCAATTTCCGGAGCTTTTTAAGAAATTGGCGATGAACTGTCGCGACCGATGCATTCTTTTCGGGTGGGCCAAACTCCGTTTTTTTGCCAAGTGCTTTTTTCTCGATGAACTTTTTCAATTCCGGGTACTTGGCAAGCAATGCGCCGAACTTGCCAGCATGCTCACCTGGTTTGTCATCTTTGATGGATTCCGGCTTATGTCGTGTGTATTCCTGCAGTCGAAATCCGGGGAGAAGTGCTTTGAATCCGTTGGGTTCACCGTCAGCATCGAGTCGAAAGCATCTTTTTACCAGCCTGCGCAGTTCATCGTCACTGATGTCTGTGTCGTTGCGGATAGCATCCAGCGTGCGATCCGTTTCCACATAAAGTTTTACAGCCTTGCAGCGGCGCCGAAGGAGTTCCCGTTTTTCGGGGCTGAGAGCGTTATCGGCAATTGACACCCAGTGGCTGGTGGTGCGGTTTTCAAGCGGTACTCCAAGCTTGTCCAGAAGCGGCCTACTCATCGCACAGCTCCAAAGTAGACTCTCTGTCAAATACTTTCGTTGTCAACGGAGAGGAAAGCCTTCCCATGACAATCAGTAAGCCGATCATCGCGCGAACTTGTGATGGGTCCTCGTCGGCAAGATCGAATTCGACTTGCGAAACGTTTACATGCGGCTGCCTAGTGACAGCATCCATAATTTTTCCGCTCAATCCTCGCGCGCCACGTAACTCGTATGCCTGCGCAGCAAGACAGGTAATACGTCGCGCGTTCTGGACATGCACGGTGTTCGCGTAGATATCAGTATCGGTGATGAATCGGCATCGTCTTTTGTGCTTCGCCATCCATTGCTCGACAGCCTCCCAATTCGCGGGTGCAAGGTGTCCCTGCGAATCTTCGGTCAACCGGTTTTCCGGCTTTACCTCGACATACTCTTCTAGGCCATCGGAATATCGCAACCAAAGATCGATTACGTACCCCTTATCCGGATGCTTTTTTGTGGGCGGCAGTTGGATCTTCAGAGGCTCTTCACAAACCGCAATGACATCAGGATTGATTTCGTTGAGCGCCCAGTGATCG
>JAWWBS010000023.1 GCA_033720895.1 Gammaproteobacteria bacterium | reverse complement strand
TCCATCACGGTGCACGTGGAAATCGTCCACACGTATCGCGGTGACCTGGAAGTCATCCTGGTGACGCCGAGCGGTCAGACGACCACGCTGGAATCACCGAGCAACGACTCGGCGGACAACATCAGCAAGGACTACACCATCAATGCCAGTGGCATCGATTCGTCCGGCAGCTGGAAGTTGCGTGTCCGCGATACCTATAGCCAGGACACCGGCTATATCGACAGCTGGAGCATCACCTTCCCGTAAGGTGGCTTCCGCTGTCATGCAACAGGAAACGGCCCGGGCAACCGGGCCGTTTTTTTGTGCGCTCATGCTTCAATGAAGACGACGGGTCCGATCAGTCGAACCAGGGCAAGACGAGGTCGATGGCTGTGTCGCTGGTCAGGGCGGTGCTGGCTTCGAGATCGCCTGCTGAAAGGTCGAGGCTGCCGCTGTCGCCGATCAGCTTCCTTTCATTGCCGGCCGCATCCACCAGCGTGATCTCCAGCGCCTGCTCACCAGCGGCATGCAGTGTCACGCCCACCGCCTGTGGGGTGCGTTCCTTCGACAGCCGGCTGCGTGCGCTGATCATGGCATTGGCCTGCCGCATGGCAAGCAGCAGGCTTTGCGGGCTGTGCGGCTGGCCCGTGGGGCGCAGCAGCTCGAACACGACCTTCAGCCGCGCCGCGTCACGCGGCCAGTTGGTCACCACCAGCGGATTCTCCTGGCCAAGTTGCGGTGACAAGGGCAGGTTGAGGAAGTCGTGGCGCTTGTCGACGGGCAAATCGATCTTATCCGCACCGCGTTCGATCCAGGCTTCCAGCAGCGGCAGGTCGTCGCGCCTGCTTTGCAGCTTGAGATGAACCTGCACCAGGCTGGTGTCGTCGGTGGGCAGGGCGATGAACTGGTATTTCAGTTCATAGAGCCGTTGGTAGGGAAACACCAGCGACTCGCTGACAGCCGCGGCGCCCGCCGGGACGACAGCGAGCATGCCCAGCAGGGCAAGGACGAGGTGCAGACGCATTGGCAAGGCATTCATTGGCACTCCTGGAAGCCGGGTTCCCGAGTCCAGAGCTTAGCAGGCTGCAGAGCGGCAGCCATCTGGCCTACACTTGCGACACGGTGACGGCGGTGGAGAGAGGCACATGACGACGTGGTGGATACTCGGGGCAGTGGCGCTGCTGGTCTTGTTGATCGCCCTGCACGACCTTTTGCAGAAGCGCCATGCCGTGTTGCGCATCTACCCGGTGATCGGTCATTTCCGTTACCTGATAGAGGCCATCGGTCCGGAGCTTCGCCAGTACATTGTCGCCGACGACAAGGAAGAAACACCCTTCAATCGCAGTGAGCGCAGCTGGGTGTATGCCACCTCCAAGGGGCAGAACAACTACTTCGGATTCGGCACCACCGAGCTCCAGTACACGACGGGTTATCCCATCATCAAGAATCGCGGACTCGCCCTCGGCGAACACCAGGCGGAATACGCCAATGGGGAAAAGGACGTCGTTCCCTGCCTGAAGGTCATGGGCGCCGCCCATGGTCGACGTCGCCCCTGGCGCCCCCGTTCGGTCGTCAACATTTCGGGCATGAGTTTCGGTGCGCTCGGCCGCAATGCCACCCGGGCCCTGAACAAGGGTGCGCGCCTCGCGGGTTGTTACCACAACACGGGCGAGGGTGGTTTCTCCGCTCACCACCAGATGGGTGCCGAGGTGATCTGGCAGCTCGGTACCGGCTATTTCGGTGCGCGCGACGAGGACGGCAATTTCTCGCTGGACCGGCTGGCCGACACGGTTGCCGCCAACGACTGCATTCGTGCCATCGAAATCAAGCTCTCGCAGGGTGCCAAGCCGGGCAAGGGTGGCGTGTTGCCGGGTGCCAAGGTGGTCGCCGAGATTGCTGCGGCCCGCGGGGTGCCGGAGGGCACGGACTGCATCTCGCCGAACACGCACCGCGAGTTTTCCGATCCGGCCGGCATGCTGGAGTTCATCGAGAAGATCGCTGCACGTACCGGCCTGCCGGTGGGTGTGAAGGCAGCGATCGGCGAGACGATCTTCTGGGACGAGGTCGCCAGGCTGATGAGGGAGACCGGCAAGGGGCCGGATTACATCCAGATCGACGGTGGCGAGGGCGGCACGGGCGCCGCGCCCCTGACCTATGCCGACCACGTCTCCTTGCCGTTCAAGCTGGGCTTCCAGCGCGTTTACCGGATTTTCCTGGAGGCCGGCATTGTCGATCGCGTCGTCTGGATCGGTTCGGGCAAGCTGGGTTTCCCGGACCGGGCTGCCACGGCGATGGCCATGGGTTGCGACCTGATTGCCGTCGGCCGCGAAGCCATGATGTCGGTCGGCTGCATCCAGTCGCGTAGTTGTCACACCGGCCATTGTCCGACCGGTGTCGCCACGATGGATCCGTGGCGACAACGAGGCCTGGATGTCGATGGCAAGGCGCTGCGGGCAGCGACCTACATCCGCGGCTTTCGACGCGAACTGCTGTCGCTGGCCCACACCGCGGGCTACCAGCATCCCGGCCAGTTCACCGGGGCCGATATCGAGCTCAGCACCGGGGTCAACCAGTTCACGCCACTGGATGAGGTGCTGGGCTACTGCAAGCAGCCGGTGGCATTCGACGGCATGGCCGGTCTCTTGCCTGGCAAGGACAGCTGAGTTCGCACCGATGTCGCCCTGATGGGCATCGCAACCCCGGTCGCCAGCCTGTAAAATGGCCGTTTTTCGACCAGCAGGACGGGCGCATGCGCGCAGATTCAGTCAACTTCAAGAAGCTCGAAAAGCGGCTGTACCGGCTGACAGGGCAGGCCATCGAGGACTTCGGCATGATCGAGGACGGCGACCGCGTCATGGTCTGCCTGTCCGGCGGCAAGGACTCCTACACCATGCTGGAGATACTGCGGGGATTGCAGTCGCGTGCCCCGATTCGTTTCGAGCTGCTGGCCGTGAACCTGGACCAGAAACAGCCGGGCTTCCCGGAGCACGTATTGCCGGATTACCTGCGTGCCGAGGGTGTGGATTTCCACATCCTGGAACAGGACACCTATTCGGTCGTCAAGGATGTCATCCCCGAGGGCAAGACGACCTGCGGCCTGTGTTCGCGACTGCGGCGCGGGGCGCTCTACACCTTTGCGGCGGACAACGGCATTACCAAGATCGCACTGGGCCACCATCGCGACGACATCATCGAAACCCTGTTCCTGAACATGTTCCATGGCGGCAAGCTGAAATCGATGCCGGCAAAGCTCCGGTCCGACGACGGCCGCAACACGGTCATTCGTCCGCTCGCCTATTGCGCCGAAAAGGACATTGCGAAGTTTGCCGAGGTCAGGGACTACCCCATCATTCCGTGCAATCTCTGTGGTTCGCAGGAAAACCTGCAGCGCCAGAACATCAAGGCGATGCTGGCCGAGTGGGAACGCGAGGATCCGAATCGCATTGCGAATATCTTCAGCGCCCTGCGCAACGTCGTGCCCAGCCACCTGCTGGACACGGCGCTGCATGACTTCGAAACAGGCGGCGATGCGTCGGCGGAAATGCCGGGCGCCGAGCCCGTAGTGGCAGCAGCCGATCCCATTGCAGCCGAGGTCGCCATCCCGATTGCCGCAATTGGCGGACGAGGAGCCGGAAAATGAGTGATGGACTGAGCAAGAGCGATCGAGAAGAGCTGGAGACGCGGATCGCCTTTCTTGATGATTCGGTGCAGGAACTCACCCACACCGTGGCGCGCCAGGAAAACCTGATCAACCTGCTGCGCAATGAACTGAACGAGCTGACCAAGCAGCTTCGGCAGTCGCAAAGCGACATCGCCGACCTGCGGGACGAGGCGCCGCCGCCGCATTACTGATTACCTGGCTGGATGCCTGCGTCTCAGGCGTCGAGGTCGGGGATCAGGCGGCTTTCCAGCCGCTTGATGTAGTCCTTCAGTTGCAGCTTGCGCTTCTTCAGGCGGGTCATTTGCAGCTGGTCCACAAAGGCACTTTCCTGCAGGCGCGCAATGGCGTCGTCGAGATCGCGGTGTTCCTCGCGCAGCTCGACCAGCTTCGATTGAATCTCGCTCACGTTCATTGCTTGTCCGTATCCGCTTTCCTGGCCCGGCATTTCTGCCTCGGCATCCTGCCTGCACGCCCCGAAGCTGCCAAGTTAGCGCCGATTCCTTCTCCAACGCAACATGGTGCGCGACAGCGCTTGCAGCCTGATTCCGGGCATTACAGAATCATGTGTCCTGACAGACAGAGTCCTTTCGGAGCGCCGATGAACGTTCGATCCCGCCCCCTTGCCGCCTTGTTGCTCCTGCTGATGGCCAGTCTCGCTGCCTGCTCGGACAGCAGCCGTGACGAGGACGATGCCGCGCAGGACGAGGCCTACGCAGCAGCGATGGAAACCGAACATGCTGCAGACACTGCCGAGCCGAGTGGCATGGCGGAGATGGCGGCCGCTGTCGAACTCGGTGCCATCGAGCCCGTCGCCACGCTGTCGGAAGAAGTCGAGTATGGCCTGGTGAACGGCCAGCCCGTCACCGGTTACCTGTCTTATCCTGCCGATGCGCATGGTGGCCTGCCTGGCATCATCGTTTTCCACGAGTGGTGGGGCCTGAACGACAATGTTCGCGACATGAGCGACCGGTTGGCGGCGCAGGGGTATGTCGTGCTGGCCGTGGATCTCTTTGATGACCGCGTTGCGGACACGCCGGTAGCGGCTGGCGCCATGATGAAGGAAGTGCTGGCCGCAGAGGCGGAGGTGAACGACAACATCCGCCAGGCGTATCGCTTCATTACCGAGGAGATCGGTGCCTTGTCGGTTGCGTCCCTTGGCTGGTGCCTCGGCGGCACCATGAGCATGAACGCTGCGCTGCAGTTTCCCGAGCAACTGGCCGGCGCCGTCATCTATTACGGATTTGTCACTGGCGTCACGCCGTCCCAGCTGGCGTCGCTGGACATGCCGCTGCTGGGCTTTTTCGGCGCCGAGGACCAGGGCGTCCCGGTCGAGGGTGTCAGGCAGCTGCGCGATACCCTGGCCAACCTGGGAAAGAATGCGGAGATCGTCATTTATGACGGTGCAGGGCATGCTTTTGCGAATCCGACGGGTCAGAATTTCCAGCCCGAGGCCGCGGCGGACGCCTGGGAGCGGACACTGGTATTCCTTGACCGCAACCTGAACGCTGCGGTAAACCGGAACATCATCGAGGAGTCGCCAGAGTCAGCGGCCCCTGAGGAAGATGAAGCACAACCGGCTGCTGACCCGGCCGGCTAACCAAGAGAGGTTCCGAACATGATCAAGAAGGTCTCGATTCTTTTCAGCGCGCTGCTGCTGATGCCGATTGCGGCAAGCGCTGCCGAGCTGGCCGGCGTCACCGCCGAAGACAAGGTGACCGTGGGTGACCAGGAGCTCGTGCTCAATGGCATGGGCCTGCGCGAGAAGGGCTGGTTCGATGTCTATGTGGGCGCGTACTACGTGACCACGAAGTCCAGCAATGCCATTGATGTCGTGACGGATGCCGGCCAGTCCCGCATGGTGCTGACCTTCGTGCGTGACGTCGGTGGCGAGAAGATCACCGGCGCGTGGAAGGATGGCTTTGCATCCAACAACACGGCCGAAACGAAGAAGGCCATCAAGGACCGTATCGACCTCTTCAACAGCTTCTTCGGCGACATCGAAGACGGCCAGTCGATGATTTTCGACTTCCTGCCGGGCAAGGGCGTGACCGTCACGATTGCCGGCGAGGAGAAAGGCACGGTCGAGGGCGATGATTTCGCCATGGCCCTGAAGCTGGTGTTCTTCGGCAAGAACCCGCCCGACGATGACCTGAAGGAAGGCATGCTCGGTCTCGATTGAGCATTGTCCCGATTCAAGAAAAAAGGCCCTGGAATCCAGGGCCTTTTTTTTGCTGCGGGTGCCTGGCTTGCTGCCGGCCGGTATCAGCCGGCGTGAGCCTGCCAGTCAACGGACGTGTCGCCGTAGGCAATGAACCAGGGGTTCAGCAGCGTTTCCTTGGCGTTGTAGACCAGCGGCTTGCCGCTCGTGGCATCGACCAGCTCGCCGCCAGCCGCGAGCAGCACGGCGTGAGCGGCAGCCGTGTCCCATTCCGAGGTCGGGCCGAGACGCGGATAGACATCGGCCGCACCCTCGGCGACCAGGCAGATTTTCAGCGAGCTGCCCATGCTGACAACCTCGTGCTCGCCCAGCGATGCCAGGTAGCCTTCGACGGCCTCGCCGCGATGCGAGCGACTGGCGACGACGCGTGGTGGCTGCTGGTGAGGCATCTTTACGCGAATCTCATGCTGAGAATCCTCGCTGACCTTGAAGGCCCCGCCGCCGACCGAGCCCATTCCCGGGGTCTCGCCATTGATGGCGCTGACGCCGAGATAGCTGACGCCGCTGACCGGAACATGCACGACGCCGGTGATCGGCACGCCGTTCTCGACCAGCGCGATATTGACGGTGAATTCGCCGTTCTTCTTGATGAATTCCTTGGTACCGTCGAGCGGGTCGACCAGCCAGTACACGCCCCAGTGGCGGCGCTCGCCCCAGGGAATGTCGGCCGATTCCTCGCTGAGAATCGGGATGTCCGGGGTCAGTTCCTGCAGGCCACGGACAATGATCCGGTGCGCAGCCAGGTCGGCCTGGGTCAGGGGCGAATCATCGCCCTTCAGCTCGACATCGAAATCCGTTTCATAGACGTCGAGAATGGCCTTGCCGGCCTGTCTTGCGATAGTGTCGAGGGGCTTCAAAAATCCGTTATCAGGCGACATGCTGCGACCTTGGATGTGCGTATCAAGGCCGGGATTCTACAGGAGAACGTGTGAGCAATTCGACCAAAGCCGCCGGGGCCGTGGACTGGAGCCAGGTGGATACCGTGCTGCTGGACATGGACGGCACCCTGCTGGACCTGCATTTCGACAATCGCTTCTGGATCGAGCACATCCCCAGGCGCTGGGGTGAAAAGCATGGTCTCAGTTACGAAGACGCGTTCAAGAAGCTCTATCCCGTGTTCAAGGAAAAGGAAGGCTCCCTGGACTGGTACAGCCTCGCGTTCTGGCGCGACTACCTCGAGATGGATATCGTCGCGCTGAAGCAGGAGCTGGCGCACCTGATCCAGGTGCTGCCGCATGTCGAGGACTTCTTGCAGGCCGTGCGCGATTCCGGCAGGAGGCTGGTGCTTGTCACGAATGCGCATGACGAAACCCTCGAGTTCAAGATGGCGCTGATTACCATCGGCAGCTATTTCGATGCCATGTACACCTCCCACGAGTTCGGATTGCCGAAAGAGGGCAAGGGCTTCTGGGACAAGGTACGAGAGGTCGAGCCATTCGAGCCGGCGCGGGCGCTGTTCTGCGATGATTCGCATCGCGTGCTGACGGCAGCGCGCGATTACGGCATCGGCCAGGTGGTGGCGATGCGCCAGCCGGATACGCAGCAGCCGGCACGCGACATCGAAGACTTCCCTGCCATTCTCGATTTCCGGGAGATCATGCCGGCGTAGCAGGAACCCGGGAAACAAAAAACCCGCCAAGGCGGGTTTTCTTCGATTCAGTACGGCGGCCCATCCGTCCACTTCCTGTGCCGCTTCTCCCAGGTCTTGAAGCGTTTCTTGCAGTACTCGTTCAGCGCATCGTAGTTCGGGAAATACAGCTCCCAGTGCACGGACAGGGGCTCGTCCATTTCGCACCAGTCATTGGAATGATCACGGCAGACCTGCGGGCGGACTTCGTAGATGCCGCAGCGGCCATCCTGCTGCAGGTGCGTGCAGGTGCTTACGACCAGCAGGAACCAGCTGCCTTCATCCTTGTAAGCCTGGATGTTCTCGTGGGAGAGCTGCCAGAGCAGGAAATCGAAGTCGTACATGGTCTTCGGTGTTTCCAGCTCCTGCGTGATGTAGTGGCAGCACAGGGACGACACGCAGGCATCGCACTTGGTCTCCGGCGTCAGGCCGGTCTGGTCGACCTCGACAACGACTGGCGGAAAGCGAGGGTCGTGCCTGCGATCGCGCTGGCGATTCAACGCCGGCCTCCACCTTGCCTGCGGCCACCGCTGGAACGTCCACCCGGGCGTCCACCTGAACGAGGCCCGCCCGGACGCTTGGCGCGTTCGATCTTCGTCGGCTTGACCAGGTCGTCCGCCAGCAGGTCTTCATGCTGGTTGTCACGTGGCAGCGGATGACCGATGTATTCCTCGATCTCCGGCAGGTGGAAGGCGTAGTCCTCGCAAGCGAAGGAAATGGCATCGCCCTCGGCGCCGGCGCGCGCGGTACGACCGATACGGTGCACGTAGTCAGGCGCATCCTGTGGCAGGTCGAAGTTGAACACATGGCTGACTTCCGGGATGTGCAGGCCGCGGGATGCGACGTCGGTCGTCACCAGCACCGGCAGTTCGCCGCTCTGGAATTCACGCAACAACCGGAGGCGCTTGTTCTGGCGCACGTCGCCGGAGAGCATCTCGGCACGGATGCCGTTCTCGTTCAGCCAGGCATTGAGCGTTTCCGCGGTGCGCTTGGTGTTGATGAACACCATGGTGCGTTTCGGGTCCATGCGGCGGAGCAGGCCGATCAGCAGCGGGATCTTTTCATGGTTGGCGGGCATGAACACCAGCTGGCGAATGCGCTCGACGGTGATCGACTCGGATTCGACCAGCACGGTCTCCGGGTTGTTCATGTGCTCGTAGGCGAGCTCCATCACGCGATGTGACAGCGTGGCCGAGAACAGCATGGTCAGGCGCTTGTCCGGATCCGGCAGGCGGCGCAACAGGAAACGGATGTCCTTGATGAAGCCCATGTCGAACATGCGGTCGGCTTCGTCCATCACGGCAACCTGGCACTGGCTGAGGTCATAGACCTTCTGCTTGAAGTAGTCGATCAGGCGACCCGGCGTACCGATCAATACGTCCACGCCGTCGACCAGGGTCTGGCGCTGCTTGTCGTAATCCTCGCCCCCGTAGACCAGGCCGGTCTTGAGGCCGGTGTGCGGACCGAGCAGGTCGGCGTCCTTGGCAATCTGCACGGCCAGCTCGCGGGTCGGCGCGACGATCAGGGCGCGCGGCTGGTTCGGCTTGCGTTCTTCGGCAGCCGGGTGGCGGTGCAGGTACTCGTACATGGCCACCAGGAAGGCGGCGGTCTTGCCGGTGCCGGTCTGGGCCTGGCCGGCGACATCCTGGCCTTTCAGGGCCACTGGCAGCGCCAGCGCCTGGATGGGCGTGCAGCGGGTGAAGCCGGCGTCCCTGATGCCCTGCATCAGGGCGTCGTTCAGGCCGAAAGAGTCGAAATTCTTGTTGCTTAAATGATCTGTCATGGTTTTTCCGGGGTGCCTCGGCATTTCAGCCAGTCCAGCCAGTGATTCCAGTCATTCCGGCCGGGAAGCTCGAAATCGCGCGGGGCTTGAAATTGCAGCGTGATTGGGCTCCAATAGAGCCATCGAATCGGGTTGAAACTCGTCAACCCGCACATCTCAAAGAGAATTTTACTTTTTAGGGCGCGAGCCAATCCCGCTATTCTGCCTGAATAGACGAGTACAGTCACATCTATCCTCATCTATTTGCAGATTCCGCTTCCTGGTTTGTCACCCCATTCAACTTCAAACTTCCAATTTCGGAGAAAGATAGTGAGCGACAAGATCGTACATACCACTGATGATGCCTTTGAAGCCGACGTCCTGAAGTCCGACCTGCCGGTGCTGGTCGATTACTGGGCGGAGTGGTGCGGCCCCTGCAAGATGATCGCTCCGGTCCTGGACGAGCTCGTCGATGAATACGACGGCAAGCTGAAGATCGTGAAGCTGAATATCGACGAGAACCAGCAGACGCCGCCGAAGTTCGGCATTCGCGGCATCCCGACCCTGATGCTGTTCAAGGGCGGCAACGTCGAAGCCACCAAGGTGGGTGCTGTTTCGAAGTCGCAGCTGGCGGCCTTCATCGAAACGAATATCTAGTTTTCCAGGGTGAGCCGGTCCGGAGTCCGCCGGACCGGCCGGCCCTTCCGGCAGCGACAGGCTGTCGAGAGAACACACAAGCGGACATGGGGAACATCCTTCCAGGTGCGGCGACCGCCGCGATCCAAGAACAAGAAAACACTCGAGTATTGCCAATGAATCTGACTGAATTGAAGCAGAAGCCGGCCAAGGAGCTGGTGGACATCGCCGAGGAAATGGGCCTGGAGGGTACGGCCCGCTCGCGCAAACAGGACATCATCTTTTCCATTCTGAAGGCGCATGCCAAGAACGGGGAAGACATCTACGGCGACGGCGTGCTGGAGATCCTGCAGGACGGCTTCGGCTTCCTGCGCTCGGCCGACAGCTCCTACATGGCCGGCCCGGATGACATCTACGTCTCGCCGAGCCAGATTCGCCGCTTCAACCTGCGCACTGGCGACACCATTGCCGGCAAGATCCGGCCGCCCAAGGATTCGGAACGCTACTTCGCGCTGCTGAAAGTCAACGAGATCAATTTCGAAGCACCGGACAAGGCCAAGAATAAGGTGCTGTTCGAAAACCTGACGCCGCTGTTCCCGACTGAACGCCTGCAGATGGAGATGGGCAACGGCTCCACCGAGGACATCACCGCGCGCATCATCGACATGGCAGCGCCGATCGGCAAGGGCCAGCGCGCACTGGTCGTCTCGCCACCCAAGGCGGGCAAGACCATGATGCTGCAGAACATCGCCAACTCCATCGAACAGAATCATCCCGAGTGCTACCTGATCGTGCTGCTGATCGACGAGCGCCCCGAGGAAGTGACCGAGATGTCGCGCTCCGTGCGCGGCGAAGTCGTGTCCTCGACCTTCGACGAGCCGGCTTCCCGCCACGTGCAGGTGGCCGACATGGTGATCGAAAAGGCCAAGCGCCTGGTCGAGCACAAGAAGGACGTGGTCATCCTGCTGGACTCCATCACGCGCCTCGGTCGTGCCTACAACACCGTCGTACCGAGCTCCGGCAAGGTCCTGACCGGTGGCGTGGATGCCAACGCATTGCAGCGTCCGAAGCGTTTCTTCGGTGCCGCACGCAACGTCGAAGAGGGCGGTTCCCTGACCATCATCGCCACCGCGCTGGTCGAGACCGGTTCGCGCATGGACGACGTGATCTACGAGGAATTCAAGGGCACCGGCAACATGGAAATCCACCTGGATCGCCGCATTGCCGAGAAGCGCATCTTCCCGGCCATCAACATCAACCGCTCCGGCACGCGCCGCGAGGAACTGATGGTCCCGGCCGCGGAACTGCAGAAGATGTGGGTGCTGCGCAAGGTCATCCACCCCATGGACGAGATCCAGGGCATCGAGTTCCTGGTGGACAAGCTCAAGGATACGAAGACAAACCTGGAGTTTTTCGACTCCATGAAGCGCTGAGCGGCTGCGCTTGCTGAGACAGCCTGACCAAATAAAAAGCCCCGCTTTGCGGGGCTTTTTATTTGGGGAACTTGTAATGCCAGGTTGCGTCGAACTGGAGAGATTTCAGAAGGGGAATCCGATGCGACAAATGATCCTGGCCTTGTTGTTCCTGCTGGCTGTTTTCCTTCCCGTCCTGTCCCAGGCGGGCCAGCCCCCCGCGCCCTGCAGCACGCCGGAATACCGCCAGTTCGATTTCTGGCTGGGCAGCTGGGACGTGTACAACAAGGCGGGCAAGAAGGTGGGTGAGAACCGCATCACCCTGGAGCAGGGAACTTGCGTACTGCACGAGCATTGGCGCAGTGCGCAGGGAAACACCGGCGAGAGCTTCAACATGTACGACGCGAAACGCGGCGTCTGGCACCAGACCTGGGTAGCGGCGACCGGCAACCTGCTGCTGCTCGACGGGGAGCTGCGGGATGGCGCCATGGTCCTGAGCGGCAGCCAGCCCCTGCCGCAGGGCGGTACCATGCTCAATCGCATCACCTGGACGCCGATGGCGGATGGCTCGGTGGAGCAGCGCTGGGACCAGTCGACCGACGATGGCCAGACCTGGAAGACCGGATTCCTCGGGATCTACCGGCGGCAAGCCGATTGATCAGTGACCGGGAACCAGACGCATTCAAAAAAGCCCCGCATCGCGGGGCTTTTTTTGTCCAGGCAAGGCTATTGTCAAAACCTCAACCGCGCTGTTCGCGCTCCACGGCGCGATAACCGATATCCGGGCGAGTGAACGCGCCATCCCACGAAATCGCCTTCACGGCCTCGTAGGCTGCCTGCTGGGCCGACGTGACGTCGTCCCCGAGGGCAACCACGCACAGCACGCGACCGCCGTTGGTCAGCACCTTGTCGCCCTCGGCCCGGGTGCCGGCATGGAAGACCTTGGCACCCGCCGGGATATTGTCCAATCCGGAGATGGCATCGCCCTTGCGCGCGCTGGCCGGGTAGCCCTCGGCCGCCATCACGACGCCCAGGGCGGCCTGCGCGGTCCATTGGCAATCGACCTGGTCCAGGTTGCCATCGATGGCGGCATCCACCAGCTCGGTGAAATCCGACTCCAGTCGCGACATGATCGGCTGGGTTTCCGGATCCCCGAAGCGGCAGTTGAATTCCAGCACCCGGGGTTCGCCGGTCGGCGAGATCATCAGGCCGGCGTACAGGAAGCCGGTGTACTCGATGCCGTCGGCCGCCATGCCGGCAACCGTCGGCTCGATCACCTCGCGCATGACGCGCGCTTCGATCTCGGGCGTGACGACCGGGGCCGGGGAGTAGGCGCCCATGCCGCCGGTATTCGGCCCGGTGTCGCCGGCGTCGCGGGCCTTGTGGTCCTGCGAGGTGGCCAGCGGCAGGATGTGCGTGCCGTCGACCATGCAGATGAAGCTGGCCTCTTCGCCAGACAGGAATTCCTCGATCACCACGCGGCTGCCGGCATCGCCGAACTTGTTGTCGGCCAGCATGTCGTTCACGGCGGCGCGGGCTTCGTCGATCGTCTGTGCAACCACCACGCCCTTGCCAGCGGCCAGGCCATCGGCCTTCACCACGATGGGCGCGGCCCGCTGGTCCAGGTATTTCTGCGCGTCGTCGGCGTCGGTGAAGACGGCGTACTGCGCCGTCGGGATCCTGTGGCGCTCCAGGAAGTCCTTGGCAAAGGCCTTGCTGCCTTCCAGCTGGGCGGCGTCGGCGGACGGGCCGAAGCAGCGCAGGCCGGCCTTGCGGAAGGCATCGACCACGCCCGCAACCAGCGGTGCCTCGGGGCCGACGATCGTCTGGGCGACGTCATTGTCGCGAGCGAAGGCGAGCAGGGCATCGATGTCTTCGGCAGCGATGGCCACGTTCTCGAGCTTCGGTTCCAGTGCCGTGCCGGCATTGCCGGGGGCGACGAAAACGGTTTCGACGCGCGAGGACTGGGCGGCCTTCCAGGCCAGGGCGTGTTCGCGGCCACCGCCGCCGATGACGAGTACTTTCATTTCGGGCTTCCGAAGTCGGTTGTTCAAAGGGCGGGATTATACGGCAGCGACTGCCATGAATCAGTGGCATGCCATCAATGGGCATCGATGTGCCGGAACTCGGGCTCCAGCGGCTCCTTGATCGCGGCATTCATGCGGTTGGCCAGGTCCGGGTCCAGGATGCCGCGCTCGTGGGCCATGAGGTAACTGTCCTGGTCCATCCAGGTGGCCTCGGCCTCCCAGATGTCTGCTTCGACATGCCGGAGCTTGCCGTCCTGCTGGCCGCGCAGCTGGATGTACATGTCCGTCAGCGCCTGCCAGGCCTCGCGAAATTCGTCCTCGCGACCCGGGATCAGTTTCCAGCGATAGACGACAACGAACATCGATCAGTGTCTGAAATGCCTGATGCCGGTAAACACCATTGCCATGTCGTGTTCGTTCGCTGCGGCAATGATCTCGTCGTCGCGAATTGAGCCGCCCGGCTGGATCACGGCGGTAATCCCGACTTCAGCAGCGCTGTCTATGCCATCGCGGAAGGGGAAGAAGGCATCCGACGCCATTACCGAGCCTGTCACTTCCAGGCCCGCGTCGGCGGCCTTGATCGCGGCGATGCGCGCCGAGTAGACGCGTGACATCTGGCCGGCGCCGACGCCGATCGTCATGTTGTCTTTCGCATAGACAATGGCATTCGATTTCACGAACTTGGCGACCTTCCAGCAGAACTTGAGATCGCGCATTTCGGCATCGGTCGGGCGACGGTTGGAGACGACATTGAGTTTCTTCTCGTCAAGGCCGATCAGGTCGGTGTCCTGCACCAGCAAGCCGCCGTTGACGCGCTTGTAGTCCAGCGGCGCGGTCGCGCCGTCCAGGCGACCGCAATCCAGCACACGCACGTTCGGCTTGCCGGCCAGCACGTCGCGTGCGTCATCGGTGACACCCGGGGCAATGATCACCTCCACGAACTGGCGATCGATGATGGCTTGTGCCGTTTCGATGTCCAGCATCTGGTTGAAGGCGATGATGCCACCGAAAGCCGAGGTTTCATCGGTTGAAAATGCCTTTTCGTAGGCATCGCGTATGGATGCGGCCACTGCCACGCCACAGGGGTTGGCGTGCTTGACGATGACGCAGGCCGGGCTGTCGAACTGCTTGACGCATTCCAGCGCCGCATCCGAATCGGCAATGTTGTTGAAGGACAGTGCCTTGCCCTGGATCTGGCGAGCAGCACTGATGCTGCCGGAGGCCGCCTCGCCTTCGGTGTAGAAGGCCGCGGCCTGGTGCGGATTCTCGCCGTAGCGCAACTGGTCCTGCTTGTTCAATTGCAGGGACAGGATGTTCGGCAGTTCGTCCACCTTGCCGTCGGCATCGACGCTGCTCAGGTAGGCGGCAATGGCGCCGTCGTACTTCGCCGTGTGCGCATAACCCTTGGCAGCGAGCTTGAAGCGCAATGCCTGTGACGTCGCGCCGTCGTTGTCGTCCATGTCGGCAAGCACCTTGCCGTAGTCCAGCGGATCGACCACGAGCGTCACGGAGGCATGATTCTTGGCCGCGGCGCGCAGCATGGCGGGGCCGCCGATGTCGATGTTCTCGATGGCATCGTCGAGGGTGCAGTCATTCTTGGCGATGGTCTGCTCGAAGGGGTAGAGGTTCACGCAGAGCAGGTCGATGGCTTCGATGCCATGTTCGGCCATGACCTCGTCATCGGTGCCGCGTCGGCCGAGCAGGCCGCCATGAATCTTCGGGTGCAGGGTCTTGACGCGGCCCGCCATGATCTCGGGGAAGCCGGTGTGCTCGGACACTTCCTTGACCATGACGCCGGACTCGGCCAGCAGCCTGGCCGTGCCACCGGTGGACAGGATTTCGATATCCCGTCGTGCCAGCGACTTGGCGAAGTCGATGACGCCGGACTTGTCCGACACGCTGATCAATGCGCGCTTGATCGCTTTCATTACCCTGTAGCTCCTCGTTGCCGTGCCTGCTGTCGTCACGGCCTGCCAGAAAATCGTCTTGAATCGCTACCGATCCGGACGATCGGCGGAAACAAAAAGGGCCGCCGGTTGGCGGCCCTTCGTCCTTGCGTTCGTTCAGTTATGCAGCCCGTGCGTACGCAGTTTCTTGCGCAGCGTGCTGCGATTGATCCCGAGTATCTCAGCGGCCTTGGACTGGTTGCCACGAGTGAATTCCAATGTGGCCTGGAGGAGAGGTTCTTCGACCTCCCGGATGACCATCTCGTAGAGATTCGCCGGCGTTTCGCCGTCCAGGTCGTTGAAATAACGTCGCAGTGCGGATTCAGCACACTCGCGAAGCGGCTTGTTATGAGCTTCCTTTGCGACTGCAAAGTCCACCACTGAACCCTTGTCCTTAAGCCTTGCGGCGGTCCCCCTGTCGTTCATGCAGCCTTTTCCTCCAATGATGCTTTCGTTCCTGTCGTCGAAAAATAGCCGGCAACGAGTTCTGTTTGCTCGCGAGCGGTTTCGACTCTCATGATGCGCTTGCGGAACGCATCGGCTTCGGTCTTGTTGTCGGCAGACTTCAGGTACCAGCCAATGTGCTTGCGGGCGATTCTCAGGCCCGAATACTCCCCGTAAAAGCCATAAAGGTTTTCGAGGTGTTCCAGCAAGATATCCCGGACTTCGTCCCTGTCCGGCTCCGGCAGGTGCTGGCCAGTGGCCAGGTATGCCGCGATTTCCCTGAATAACCAGGGTCTTCCTTGTGCAGCGCGACCGATCATTACGGCGGCCGCGCCGGTGAATTCGAGGACTTCCTTCGCCTTTTCAGGCGTGGTGACGTCGCCATTGGCCATCACCGGGATGTCGATGGCATCGACAATGTGGCGGATGGTGTCGTATTCCGCATCACCCTTGTACATGTCGACGCGTGTCCGGCCGTGGACGGCCAGTGCCTGGATGCCGGCGTCCTGCGCCATCCGGGCAATCTTCAAGCCGTTGCGGTTGTCGTGGTTCCAGCCGGTGCGAATCTTCAGCGTGACCGGCACATCAACCGCAGCGACAACGGCGTCCAGGATCCGGCCCACCAGGGGCTCGTCCTGTAGCAAGGCCGATCCGGCGGCCTTGTTGCACACTTTCTTGGCGGGACACCCCATGTTGATGTCGATGATCTGGGCGCCATGCTCCACGTTGAGCCGCGCCGCCGTTGCCATCATGTCGGGATCGCCCCCAGCGATCTGGACGATTCGGGGCTCTTCCTCGCCGGAGTGATCCAGGCGGTGCCGCGTCTTGCGGCTGTTCCAGAGACGAATGTCCGAGGTGACCATTTCCGAGACCACCATGCCCGCGCCCAGCTTCCTGCAAAGCTGTCGGAAGGGTCGGTCGGTGACGCCTGCCATCGGTGCCAACACGAGGTTGTTATCCAGTGTGTAGGGACCAATCTGCATCGCTGTTGTCCGACATCCTGCCAACGCGGACCGGAAATAATACTGCTCTGAATCGGCGAGTCAAAGGATTGATGTGGTTATTTTTGCAGCAAGCGTAAAAAAAGTTTTTTGCAAGACCCATTGGCTGCTTTTTACCGAGAATTTTTCTAACGCCGGCTGACAGAAGCTCTTGCTGTAATGGAAACAGTGCTGCAAACGTGCACTGCGGGTGTATCAACGACCCTGGCAGGCGTAGGCATCGCCACGCGAATCGGCAAGTCGGAAGCAGGCTCGCGTCTGGAAGCCAACGGCATCCTTGCCCGGATCCTGCAGCACCAGCTCGATGGCGAAGCGCTGGCGAGTGGGCATCAGCCCCGCGGCTGCCGCGGGCTCGCGGAGGTATTCCTCGGGGGTGAAATAGCGGGCGCCGACGGATTCACCCCAGCGGTTCTCCAGGTCGATACGAATGTCCGGCCAGGGCTGGGCGCGCCGACCGCGGTTCTCGACGACCGCCGTCAGCCGCAGCGCGTCATTGCTGGCGCCAGCGGAGGTGACCTCGCTGCGGTCCAGCTTGATGGCGGCGAGCGACCGCGGTGGCGACAACGACAGCCCCAGCTCGGCATAGGCGAGTCGCATCCAGGGTTCGATCACCGCCGCCCGCGGATCTGCCAGGACCTCGAAACGCTTCCAGTGCAGCAGCTGGGCCGCCAGCACCATGACCAGCAGGAGATTGGCCAGCACCAGGCCCAGGGTGGCGGACCAGTGCCGTGGCCGCGTCTTGATCGGTGCGGAGAAGTCGATGGGCTCGCGGAAGGCAGGCTCCTCGACCTCCGGTTCGATCTCATCGGCTTCGGTAACGCCGGCCAGCTCCGCGTCGCTGACGGTGTCGTCGGCATCGGGAATGTCGGCAGCCACCGGTTCTCGCTCCTCGGCCAGCGGCAGCTCTTCGTTCTCGGTGTAATCAAGCTGTGCAAACAGGTCCCCGGCAGCGCGCGTGTCCTTGCCCGGCTGGCTGGCCTGCTTGCGGTGCGCGCGAGCCTCTTCGGCCGCCGCGATTTCCTCCTCGGTAACCTCGTCGCGGAGCGAATCCAGCGCATTGAAGACGTGCTTGCATTGCGAGCAACGGACATTGCCGCCCGCGGCGCTCAGGTGAGCGGGCTTGAGGTGGAAAAAAGTCAGGCAATCAGGACATTGCGCGTACATGGGGGGTCAGGTTACCAGATTCCCGCGATGCGTTTAGGCTTTGGCCTGGCCGGACAGCCGCACCCAGGTGTCGCGTTCGGCAGTGACCTCCAGCTCGGTCGTGTACGCGGCCGCAACATCCTTTGCCTGGGTATCCAGCAGGCCGGCGAGCGCAATCTCGCCACCGGCGGCAAGCAGGCCCTCGATGTTGCTGGCGAGCTCCGACAAGGGGCCGGCAAGTATGTTGGCGACCACGACGTCTGCCTTGCGTTCGGCCATTGCGGCAAGCAGGCCTTCCGGCAGGCAGGTGGTGATTTCGTTCAGCACCTTGTTGCGCTGCGCATTGTCGCGGGTGGCGGTCAGTGCCTGCGGGTCGATGTCGGTGGCAATCACTTCCTGCGCCCCGAGCATGGCAGCGGCGATGGCGAGAATGCCGGAGCCGCAGCCGTAATCGACGACGACCTTGCCCTCGAGATCGAGGCCGTCCAGCCATTCCAGGCACAGGGCAGTGGTCGGGTGCGTACCGGTACCGAAGGCCAGGCCCGGGTCGAGCAGGATGTTCAGTGCCTCCGGTTCGGGCGGAGCGTAGGCGGTCGGGACGATCCACAGTCGCGAGCCGAATTTCAGCGGCTTGAAGTGATCGAGCCAGACACGCGACCAGTCGCGGTCATCGACGGTCGAGCGGCGGCTTTCCGGCAGCTGCTCGAGCCCCAGCGCATCGCAGACCATGTGATCGGCAATGTCGAGATCGGCCGTGCCTTCGTAAAGGCCGGTGATGCGGGTGTGCTGCCACAGCGGCATTTCGCCGGGACGGGGTTCCAGCACGGGCTGGTCGGCATTGTCGGACAGCGTAACGGACAACGCGCCGGATGCCAGCAAGGCATCTTCGGCGCGTTCCGGGTCGAGTCCGTCCAGCAGGAAACTCAGTTCCCGCCAGGCTGTGACCTTGTCATTGCTCATTGGATTGGGCTCACAGCTGCAGCTTCTTCTCCAGGTAATGGATGTCGGTGCCGCCGTGTTCGAAGTGCGAATCGCTGAACAGGTCCTGGTGGAGGGCAATGTTGGTGTCGATGCCCTCGACAATGATCTCGGCCAGCGCGGTCTTCATGCGCGCATGCGCGATCTCGCGGGTCGGACCGGTGGTGATCAGCTTGCCGATCAGCGAATCGTAGTAGGGCGGTACCGTGTAGCCGGCGTAGAGATGCGAATCGACGCGCACACCCATGCCACCCGGGGCGTGCCAGGCTTTCACCAGGCCCGGCGACGGCCGGAAGGTCTTGGAATCCTCGGCGTTGATGCGGCACTCGAAGGAGTGGCCGAAGAAGCGCACGTCTTCCTGCTTCCAGCTCAGCGGCTGGTGTGCCGCGATCAGCAGCTGCTGCTTGACGATGTCCACACCGGTGATCTGCTCGGTGACCGGGTGTTCGACCTGCACGCGGGTGTTCATCTCGATGAAGAAGAACTCGCCGTTCTCGTACAGGAACTCGAAGGTGCCCGCGCCGCGATAGCCGATCTTGCGGCAGGCCTCGGCGCAGCGCTCGCCCATCTGCATCTGCAGTTCCCAGGGAATGTGCGGGGCCGGTGCTTCCTCGATGACCTTCTGGTGGCGACGCTGCATGGAGCAGTCACGCGAACCGAGGTGGATGGCATTGCCATGCTCGTCGGCCAGCACCTGGAATTCCACGTGGCGCGGCTTTTCCAGGAATTTCTCCATGTAGACCATGTCGTTGCCAAAGGCGGTCTTGGCTTCGTTCTTGGTCAGCGAGATGGCGTTCAGCAGGGTGGCTTCGGAATGCACCACCTTCATGCCGCGGCCGCCACCGCCACCGGCGGCCTTGATGATGACCGGGTAACCGATCTCGCGGGCCAGCCGGATGTTGGTCTCGCCGTCATCGCCCAGGGCGCCATCGGAGCCCGGTACCGTCGGCACGCCGGCTTCCTTCATCGCGTTGATGGCCGCAACCTTGTCGCCCATGATGCGGATGGTCTCGGCCTTGGGGCCGATGAACACGAAGCCGGACTGCTCGCAGCGCTCGGCAAAGTCGGCGTTCTCGGACAGGAAGCCGTAACCGGGATGGATGCCGACGGCATCCGTGACTTCCGCGGCCGAGATGATGGCCGGCATGTTCAGGTAGGAATCGGTCGAGGACGGCGGGCCGATGCAGACAGCCTCGTCCGCCAGCTTGACGTGCTTGAGATCGCGATCCGCAGAGGAATACACCGCCACCGTCTTGATGCCGAGCTCCTTGCAGGCGCGCAGGATGCGCAGGGCGATCTCGCCGCGGTTTGCTATGACTACTTTATCCAGCATGACAATGTCGTCTCTTCAAAGGCTGCGAGATACTCGCAGCGAAAAAATCTGTTTGATCGAAGCGTTTTCAATGAATCTCGCGTCGATGGATTTTTCGTTCCGGCAAGGCGCGTCGCGTTCGAGGCAGCGGAGTTTACGGTCTGTAAATGAGCATGCCGAGAACGCGCCGCAACACCGCCGGAGCGGAAAAGCCGCGACGTTTATTCGATAATGAAGAGCGGCTGGCCAAACTCGACCGGCTCGCCGTTTTCAACCAACACCGCCTTGATCTTGCCCGACGCGTCGGCCTCGATCTGGTTCATCATCTTCATTGCTTCGATGATGCACAGCGTGTCGCCGTTCGAGACCGAATCGCCCACGTCGCAGAAGTTCTTCGCACCCGGGTTCGGGGCGCGATAGAAGGTGCCGACCATCGGCGAGGTCACCACGTGGCCGGACGGCAGGCCGCCATCGTCACTCTTGGCGCCACTGTCGGCAGCCGGTGCGGCCGGAGCAGCGGCGGGCGCAGGTGCTGCCTGCGGAGCCGGTGCGGCATAGACCTGCTGCTGCGGTGCGGCGGGCGAATTGCGGCTGATGCGAACCGACTCCTCGCCCTCGGTGATTTCGATTTCAGCGATGCCGGACTCTTCCAGCAATTCGATGAGTTTCTTTACCTTGCGAATATCCATGTGTATCCCCGGTTGTGTTGCTGTAGTCGTATCAGCCCAGCTGGCGCGCGGCGGCTTCCACCGCATGGACGTAACCGGCAGGACCGAAGCCCGCGATCACGCCCTCTGCCAGGTCGGACAGGTAAGAGTGCCGACGGAACGGTTCCCGCCGGTGCACGTTCGAAAGATGGATTTCCCAGAAGGGCAGGTCGATGGCCGCCAGTGCATCGCGAATCGCCACGCTGGTGTGCGTGAACGCCGCCGGATTGATCAGGATGGCCTTGCTCCCGTCCTTGCCCGCGGCCTGGATGCGCTCGACGATCTCGTGCTCGGCATTGGACTGGAAGCAGTCCACGCCCAGGCCCGCTGCGCTGGCCGCCGCACCGACCTCGGACTCGATGTCCGCCAGCGACGTCTTGCCATAGACCTCCGGCTCCCGCTCACCGAGCAGGTTGAGGTTGGGTCCGTTTATGAGGAGCAGTTCTGCCACGCTATCCCCGTTGTCATCCGGGCGTTCGTCACGCCTTCTGGTCAGGTGTTCTGGTCGGGAACCGGCCAGTAAATTCGGCGAACGTCGTCAAACGATCGTTTAAATCCCGGTTTCCCTGTTCAGGGGCGTAATTCTGGACCACGATACCGGGCTTGTCTATTTCAAATCGGAAAAATTGGCGAGAAAAGCGCTTTTCAAAGCAGGTTTGCGGGAATTCGTCACATTTTTGAATAAAAGCTGGTCAATTTACGCGCAAAAAGTGGCAGGGCACAAAAAAGCCGGCCCAGGGTTGTCTCCCTGGCCCGGCTTGGCTGGGGTTGTCGGCGGTCTACTCGGTGCTGCCTGTCTCGCGTGCCGCGAGAATTTCCTCGAACAGCATCAGCGCCTCGGCTTCATCCACCTCGCCGGGATGCGAGGTGAGGATCCTGCCGTTGTGGTCGGTGGTGACGGTGATCGGCAGGCCGATCAGGTCCACGCCCACTTTCTTCTGCGCCCACTCCATGGTCGTCAGTTCCAGGTCGCTGAACAGGATGGGGTAGTTCACGCCGCCGATCTGCGCGATGAACTTGCGGATGGCCTGCTCGTTGTCGATCGCCACGCCCAGCAGCTGGATGTCCTGCTCGGCATACTTTTCCTGCATCTCGACCAGCAGCGGAATTTCCTTGCGGCAGGGCGCGCACCAGGTCGCCCAGAAATTCACGACCAGCGCCTTGCCTTCGTAATCCGCCAGCGTGACGGTCTTGCCGTCCAGTGTCTTGAACTCGAAATCCGGCAGCGTTTCGACCAGCGTCGGGGTCGGCTTCGGCGTGGCCTGCTTGACGGGTTGCTTGACCTTGCCGCCGATGAAATTGCCGGCGTAGAAGCCGACCAGGCCGAAAATCACTCCGACGATGACGATGAGGATGACATTCCTGGTATTCATGTTCAGCGTCCTGCCTCTGTTACGACGATCGAAAACTCTTCGGCATCCATGTAGCCGATGACGTTCAGTTGCGGCAGCCATTCGCCGCTGCGATCAAAAAAGAAAATGCCCGGCGGGCCGATCAGGTCGAAGCGCTGCATCAGTGCCTGGTCGACTTCGTCGTTCGCGGTCACGTCCGCCTGCAGCAACACGAAGTCGCCCAGTGCGCGACGAACCTTTTCGTCGGTGAAGGTGAAGGCTTCCATTTCCTTGCAGCTGATGCACCAGTCGGCATAGAAATCGATCATCACCGGCTTGTTCATCTTTGCGGCCTTGGCGACCGCAGCATCGAGATCCTCGATGGACTTGATGCGCTGGAAGGGCAGGTGCTCTTCCTGGACCGCCGCGCTGCCGCCGCCAGTGAGGTTCTTCAGCGGCGTGAAGAAGGAAGCGCGACCGGTGGCCAGGCCGATCACCATCAGCAGGCCCCAGGCGAACAACACCAGGCCGAGACCCTTCCACAGTTTCTGCCAGCCGGACTTCGGTTCGCTGAAGCTGCCCATGTACACGGCGGAGACCATCACCAGCATCGCGGCGAGCCCGACCGTGACCCAGGCCGGCACGACGCGTTCCAGCAGGTACAAGGCAATCGCCAGCAGCATGACACCAAAGACCTTCTTCACCGACTCCATCCAGCCGCCGGCCTTCGGCACGAACTGCCCGAAGCCCATGCCGATCAGGATGAGCGGAATGCCCATGCCGATGGACAGCGCAAACAGGGCCAGGCCGCCTCGGGTCGGGTCGCCGGTCTCGGCAATCGCGATCAGCGCGCCGGTCAGCGGCGCGGTCACGCAGGGGCCGACGATCAGCGCCGACAGGAAACCCATGATCGCCACGCCGGTCAGGGTGCCGCCCTGCTGGCTCTGCGAAATCTGGGCGAGCTTTGCCTGCCAGCTGGCCGGCACCTGCAATTCATAAAAGCCGAACATCGACAGCGACAGCAGCACGAACACCGCGACAAAGCCACCGATGATGTACGGGTCCTGGAAGGCGGCCTGCACATTGGCGCCGAACAGGCCGGCCAGCACGCCGGCGATGGTGTAGGTCACGGCCATCGCCAGCACGTACACCAGGCTCAGGATGAACGCCTTGTGGCGGGTGATGTCTTCCTGGCCAACGATGATCGACGACAGGATCGGGATCATCGGCAGCACGCAGGGCGTAAAGGTCAGCAGCAGGCCAAGGCCGACAAAGGTCAGCATTACCCACAGCAACTGGCCGTCCTTGATCAGGTCAGCCAGGCGGTCCTGCTCGGGCTGGCGGGTGGTGGTCATGCCGGCGCCGGACAGCAGGTCGGCAGCGGCCGCCTGGGCGCGCGCCAGGTCGTTGGCATTGCCAGCCGGCACTTCCAGCATCTCGGTGTGGTAGAGCGGCGGGTAGCAGAGCCCGGCATCGGCGCAGCCCTGGTAACGCACCCGCAGGTTGAAGGTCTCGCCCGGGTTGCCTGCCACCGGCACCAGCACCGACACCTGCTGGCGATACACCACCTGCTCGCCGAAGAACTCGTCCGAGTGGATCTCGCCCTCGGGATAGACGGCATCGCCGATAGAGACCGTCTCGCTGCCCTCGACCTCGAAGTCGAACTGCTTCTGGTAGAGGTAGTAGGCCTCGGCCACGGTGAAGGTCACCTCGATGACATTCGGGTCCGTGGCGTAGAAGCGCAGCTGGAAGGCATCTTCCGGCCGCAGGAACTCTTCTTCCTCCTGGCCGAGTACCTTGCTCAGGCTGGGTACGCCATCGTTGGCCGCCACGGGCAGCGGCGCCAACATCGAAGCGGCAAGCAGGGAAGACAACAGAAGGAGCAGGATGCGATTCATTGCAGGCTCTCGTTTCAGGGATTCATTGGTGAAAAGGAAAATTCCGGATTCAGTGTTCTTCGGTATCGCGGGCGGTCTCTTCGGCCAGCCAGTCCAGGTAGTCCTTGCTGCCGCCGATGATCGGCAGGGCAATGACTTCCGGGACATCGTAATCATGCAGTTCATTCACCCGAGCGGTCAGCGCGTCCAGCAGCGCGATGCGGCTCTTGATGATCAGCAGCACTTCCGGGTCGTTTTCGATCCTGCCTTGCCAGGCATAAACGGAACGCAGGCCCGGCACGATGTTCGCGCAGGCGGCTAGCTTTTCCTCGACCAGGGCGCTGGCGATCTGTCCTGCCTTTGCCTCGGTCGGGCAGGTCACGTAGACCACGCAATGCTCGGGATTGCTCAAGACCAGGCTCCTCGGTTTCAACGGCTTGCCACTTTACCAGCCCGCGCTCCTTTATAAAGGGCTGCTGCAACAGACTCGACCCGCGTCGCGGCGGCGATATTCCCGTCCTTGCACCCGCTGGCCGTGAATGGCCAAAAAAACACCATCCAGGCTCCCTTTCGGACCCTGCAAGCCTTGAAATTTAGCGCGCCGGGCCTATTATTAGCAGCCGAAGCCGGGGAGTGCTAATAAACGCTCACCGGACCGACGGATCCAGGGCCTTTGTCCCTCGCGGCAAAGCCCGGTGATGTCATTGTCAACATAAGTCCAAGCTTTTGTTTTGCTTGGGTTTTTCGAGTCTATCTTGGTTTTGCAAGGAGAAATCGCATGAATCTTCGTCCGCTTCACGACCGCGTGATCATCAAGCGCCTGGAAGCTGAAACCACCTCGGCCGGCGGCATTGTGATCCCGGATTCCGCTACTGAAAAGCCGATCAAGGGTGAAGTTGTTGCCGTGGGCAACGGCAAGATCCTGGAAAACGGTGAAACCCGCGCGCTGGACCTCAAGAAGGGCGACAAGGTGCTGTTCGGCAAGTTCGCCGGCACCGAGGTCAAGGTCGAAGGCGAGGAATACCTCGTCATGCGCGAAGAAGACGTGATGGCTGTCATCGAGTAAGCCCGGCTTCTCGACGACACCAACCGAATTCATACGATCAGATAAATAGAGGACACGACACATGTCTGCTAAAGAAGTGAAGTTTGGCGATACCGCTCGCCAGAAAATGTTCAAGGGTGTGAACACCCTCGCCGATGCCGTGAAGGTCACGCTGGGCCCGAAGGGTCGCAACGTCATCCTCGACAAGAGCTTTGGCGCCCCGTCCGTCACCAAGGACGGCGTCTCTGTCGCCAAGGAAATCGAGCTGAAAGACAAGTTCGAGAACATGGGCGCGCAGATGGTCAAGGAAGTCGCTTCCCAGACCAATGACATCGCCGGCGACGGCACCACCACCGCAACCGTGCTGGCCCAGGCCATCATCCGCGAAGGCCTGAAGGCTGTTGCTGCGGGCATGAACCCGATGGACCTGAAGCGCGGCATCGACAAGGCGGTTGAAGCCGCTGTTGCCGAGCTGAAGAACCTGTCCAAGCCGGTCGAGAAGTCCGAGGTCATTGCCCAGGTCGGCACCATCTCCGCCAACTCCGATTCCACCATCGGCAAGCTGATTGCCGATGCCATGGACAAGGTCGGCCACGACGGCGTCATCACCGTCGAAGAAGGCTCCTCGCTGCACGACGAGCTGGAAACGGTTGAAGGCATGCAGTTCGATCGCGGCTACCTGAGCCCGTATTTCGTGACCAACCAGCAGAGCATGCAGGCCGAGCTGGAAAACCCGTACATCCTGCTCTTCGACAAGAAGGTCTCGAACATTCGTGACCTGCTGCCGGTGCTGGAAAGCGTGGCCAAGGCGTCCAAGCCGCTGCTGATCATTGCCGAAGACGTCGAAGGCGAAGCGCTGGCGACCCTGGTCGTCAACAACCTGCGCGGCATCGTCAAGGTTGCTGCCGTGAAGGCGCCGGGCTTCGGTGATCGTCGCAAGGCGATGCTGGAAGACATGGCTGTCCTGACGGGCGGCACCGTGATCTCCGAGGAAGTCGGCCTCTCGCTGGAGAAGACGACCCTCGAGCACCTCGGTACGGCCAAGAAGGTCCAGATCTCCAAGGACAACACCACCGTCATCGACGGCGCCGGCAAGAAGGCCGACATCGATGCGCGTGTTGCCCAGATCGACGCGCAGATCGAAGAGACCTCCTCGGACTACGACAAGGAAAAGCTGCAGGAACGCAAGGCCAAGCTGGCCGGCGGCGTTGCCGTGATCAAGATCGGCGCAGCGACCGAAGTCGAAATGAAGGAAAAGAAGGACCGCGTCGAAGACGCGCTGTCCGCAACCCGTGCGGCTGTCGAAGAAGGCATCGTCCCGGGTGGTGGTGTTGCCCTGGTTCGCACCCTCGACGCGCTCGAGAAGCTGAAGGGCGACAACGCCGACCAGGACGCCGGCATCTCCATCCTGCGTCGTTCGCTGGAAGAGCCGCTGCGCCAGATCGTCACCAACGCTGGCGGTGCTGCTGATGTTGTCCTGAACGAAGTGCGCAAGCGCAAGGGCAACGAAGGCTACAACGCCGCTTCCGGCGAATACGTCGACATGGTCAAGGAAGGCATCCTCGACCCGACCAAGGTCACGCGCTCTGCACTGCAGAACGCTTCCTCGGTCTCGGGCCTGATGCTGACGACCGAAGCCATGATC
>JAWWBS010000022.1 GCA_033720895.1 Gammaproteobacteria bacterium | reverse complement strand
TTAAAACAGGTCAGCCTCCGGCGTGTCATCCTTTTTGTCGTCGCCATCGAGCCCTTCGTCACGGGGCTGCTCGGCCTCCGGCAGCGACCCCTCGATGAAGGTTTCGAATATCGCTGCGGAATTTGTCGCACTGGCCAGCAGCCCCGACTCCGGGTCGATACGAACGCTGACGAGACCGGTCGGCCGCTCTCGGAAAGTCTCTTCGCGCCCGGCCAGTGCCACTCGCATGAATTCGATCCAGGCGGGCAGCGCGGCGCGGCCACCGTACTCGCCGCGTCCCAGCGACGTGAAATCATCAAACCCGACCCAGACCGTGGTCGCCACCTCGGGATTGAAGCCGGAGAACCAGGCATCACGGTATTCATTGGTCGTTCCGGTCTTGCCGGCGATGTCCTCGCGCCCCAGTTCACGCGCCTTGACGCCGGTTCCGCGACGGATCACGTCGCGCATCATGTCGGTGATCAGGTAATTCACCTGCGGGCTCATGACCCGTTCGGCAAATACCGGCTCCGGGAACGGATCAACGGCAGGCGGCTCCGAGCCAGCTTCTCCCTCGCTTGCCGCAGCAGCCGCATCGCCAGCTTGCAGCGCTTCAGGTTCCAGCAGGGCCTCGTCTTCCAGCGCGGCCACCTCGACATCGTCATCCACAGCCGCAATGGCATCATCGCCAGCCTGCTCGCTTGCGCCGTCCTCCTGTTCGCACTCCGGGCAGGCCAACGGTGGGTTGGCCAGGTACAGCAGGGTGCCGTCGACGTCCTCGATCCGATCAATGAAATATGGTTCGACGAGAAAGCCGCCATTGGCCAGCATGGCGTACTCACGGGCCATCTCCAGCGGCGAGAATGCGGCCGACCCGAGCGACAGCGACAGGTCGCGTGGCAGGCGCTCGCGCGGGAACCCGATCTCGCTGAGGTAGTCGATCGCCGTGACGATGCCGATGGTCTGCATCACCCGGATGGAGACCAGGTTGCGTGAGCGGACCAGCGCCTCGCGCAGGCGAGTCGGTCCGTAGAAGCGCCCGGAATCGTTCTCCGGTCGCCAGACATCTTCGAGCTGCTCGTCCGCAAACACCACCGGGGCATCATTCACGATAGTGGCGGGCGTGAAGCCATTGGCCAGCGCCGCCGAATAGACAAAGGGCTTGAAGCTGGAGCCCGGCTGGCGTTCGGCCTGCGTGGCCCGGTTGAACTTGCTGCGGTAGTAATCGTAACCACCCGTCAGGGCACGGATGGCACCATCGACAGGATCCAGCGAAATCAGGGCGCCCTGCACCTTGGGCTCCTGGGCCAGTCGCCAGCCAGCCTCGTTCGCCTCGCTCGCATCCGGCCAGAGGTAGACGATCTGTCCGACGTCCAGGACATCCTGCGGCGTTTCCGGAGCGGGGCCCAGGCGATCGTTCTCCAGCTCAGGACGTGCCCAGGCCATGGCAGCCAGGCCAAGCTCGAGCTTCCCGGTTGCTTCTGCCCAGACTACGGCTCGCTCGTCGTCGATAGCTGTCACCAATGCGCGCGTCAGCGAACCGGGCTCGGGATAGTCTTCGAGCAACTCGTCGATGGGAGACAAGGGACGGTCTTCGGTATTCGCATTGACAGAGACAACCTCGGTCGTCGCTCCTTGTTCATCCCCAACCTCGATCGCCTCGCGCGGCACCGGGTTTTCAGCCAGCCATTCTGCCTGCGCGGCCAGCAGCTCTTCGAGCTCGGCAGCCTCGACCTGGCCGGCCGGGCCACGGTATCCATGTCGCTGGTCGAATTCCTGCAGGGCAGTTTCCATCGCGGCATTCGCCGCTTCCTGCAGCTCGCCATTCACCGAGGTGTAGATCCGGTACCCGGCGGAGTAGACCTCGTCACCGAAGCGTTGCTCGGCCTCGGCACGGGCCATCTCCGCTATGTAAGGAGCATCCAGGTCGACCACGAAACCGTGGTACTTGGCAGTAACCGGCTCCGCCATGGCCTCGTCATAGGCCGCCTGATCGATGTATTCGAGCTCCAGCATGCGACCCAGCACATAGCCACGGCGCTCCAGCGCCCGCTCCGGGTTGGCAATCGGATTGTTGCGCGACGGCGACTTGGGCATGGTGGCAATCATCGCCATCTGCGCGAGACTCAGCTCGTCCAGCGGTTTGCCGTAATAGATTTCGGCCGCCGCACCGACACCATAGGCGCGGTTGCCCAGAAAGATCTTGTTCAGGTACAGGGTGAGAATCTCTTCCTTGGAGAGCTCCTCCTCGATCTTGAAGGCCAGGAATATCTCGCGGATCTTCCGAGACCAGACCTGCTCGAAGCTCAGGAAGAAGTTCTTGGCCACCTGCTGGGTGATGGTCGAGGCCCCGCCGACGATCTCGCCCGCCCGGATATTCATCCACATGGCCCTGGCAATGCCCATGAGGTCGATACCCGGGTGCTGGTAGAACCGGTCGTCCTCGGCCGCCAGGATCGCCAGCTCCATTTCGTCCGGGATCTGCTCCAGGGTCAACGGCACCCGGCGCTGGTCGCCGTATTCGGCCAACAGGCGCTCGTCCCTGGAGAACACCCGCAACGGCACCTGCAGGCGGATCTGCTTCAGCTCCTGGGCGTCAGGGAGGGTCGGAGCGTAATAGAGGTAGGCACCGAGAATGGCGAGAAGCCCCAGGAAGCCTGCCGTGAGGCCGCTTGCGAGGAGATATATGAGGAGTCGCTTCTTGCGGGACATCTTGTTCACCATGAAATTCGGTTCCTCGGGGAAATTCGGGCCTGGGCAAAGCTCGGGATTATACGATGGGCTTGGCAGTCCGGCTAACTCACAGTTGATTTACCCATTTATTGATATATAGTTGAGGTCAGTAGTTAAGATTCTGGACTATGTATCTGTCCCAACTTGCCGTTAGCAAAAGGAAAATGCCGTGTTCAAGTCGAAGCCGAAACCGAAATTGGGGGTCGATCTCAGCACCTCCTCGGTAAAGCTGATCGAGCTCAGCCGGTCCGGTAATTCCTACAAGGTCGAGACTTACGCGGCAGAAGCCATGCCGCCTAACGCCATCGCCGACAAGGTAATCCAGGACCCGGAAGCGGTCGGTGATGCAATTCGCAAAGCCGCCAAGCGAGCCGGTTCGCGCGTCAAGGACGCGGCAGTCGCCATTGGCGGCGCGTCGGTCATCACCAAGACCGTGCCCATGCCGGGCACTCTCTCCGACAAGGAGCTTGGCGAGCAGATCGAGAACCAGGCCGATCAGTACATTCCCTTCCCCATGGAAGAGGTCAGTTTCGATTACGAGTTGCTGGGCCCTTCGCCCAACGACCCCGAAATGGTAGACGTACTGCTGGCCGCAACTCGCAAGGAAAATGTGGAATCCCGGCAGGAAGTGCTGGACATGGGTGGACTCAGCGCCCAGGTGGTCGACATCGAGGCCTATGCCCTCGAGAACGCCTGCGAGCTGCTGACCTACCAGATGCCGGACGAGGGCCTGGACAAGACCATCGCCCTGGTCGATTTCGGCGCCACCACGACCACCTTCAGCGTGCTGCATGACCGCAAGATCATCTACACGCGTGACCAGGCCTTCGGCGGCAAGCAGCTGACCGAGGAAATCATGCGTCACTACGGCCTGTCCTTCGAAGAAGCGGGCAAGGCCAAGAAGGAAGGCGGGCTGCCCTCCAATTACAAGCAGGAGATCCTCGATCCCTTCATCGAGGACATGGCGCAGCAGATCAACCGTTCAATCCAGTTTTTCCTGTCGTCGTCCAATGAATACGAAGAGCTGGCGCAGATCATCATCTGCGGCGGCTGCTCGGCCATTCCTGGCGCGGCAGAGTACATACAGGACCGACTCGAATCGCCCACCGTCGTTGGCGATCCCCTCGGGCAGATGAAACTCTCGGGCAAGGCCAAATCTCAGCTGGTGGAAGCAGATTCCTCCGCCCTGATGCTTGCCTGCGGACTGGCCATGAGGAGCTTTGACTGATGCCACGGATTAACCTACTCCCATGGCGCGAAGAAGCGCGCAAGGAACGCCAGAAGAACTTCGGCATCGCGTTCGGTATCGCCGTTGCGATGGGCGCGGCGGTCGTCGTTGCCGGCAAGCTGCATTTCGACCAGCTGATCAACAACCAGAGGGTTCGCAACACCTACCTGGAAAGCGAGATCAAGATCGTCGATGCCAAGATTGCCGAGATCAAGGAATTGCAGGCGACCAAGCAGCGCCTGATCAATCGCATGCAGGTCATCGAGCAGTTGCAGCAGTCTCGTCCCGAGGTGGTACACCTTTTCGACGAACTGGTTCGCACCCTGCCTGATGGCGTGTACCTCACGCAGGTCAAGCAGACCGGCAAGAAAATCGAACTGCAAGGCGTCGCCGAATCGAATGCCCGCGTTTCCAACTACATGCGCAACATCGAGGCATCGGACTGGCTGGAAAACGCCAAGCTGGGCCCCAGCGGCATCCAGTCTCGCGGAGACAGCGGCCTGCGACGCAGCAATTTCCAGTTGCTCGCTTCCCAGGCCAAGGGTGAAGGCGAAGCTGAGGAGATAGAGGAATGAATCTTCAGGAACTTGCCAACGAGATCAACAATCTCGACCCGAACAATATTGGCGACTGGCCAGGTCCGATCAAGGGCGTGGTGCTGCTGATTGCGTTTGGCGCCACCATCGGTGCCGGCTACCACTTCATCATCAGCGACCAGCAGGACCAGCTGGCGCGGGTCGAAGCCAAGGAAGACGAGCTGAAGCGCGAGTTTGCCGAGAAGCAATCGCGGGCGGCGAACCTCGATGCCTACAAGGCACAGCTCGAAGAGATGGAGCGCTCGTTCGGCGCCATGCTGCGGCAGTTGCCGGGCAAGGCCGAGATCGACGACCTGCTGATCGACATTTCGCAATCCGGCCTCGCAGCCGGCCTGGAACAGGACGCATTCGTCCCGCAAGGCGAGCGCGCCCAGGAGTTCTACGCCGAGGTGCCGATCCAGATTCGCCTGACCGGCGATTTCCACCAGTTTGGCGAGTTCGCCAGCTCGGTGGCCGCCTTGCCGCGCATCGTCACGCTGCACAACATCAGCATCCAGCCCGTCGGCGGCCGCAATGCCGATACCAGCGGCAAGAAGCTGCAGATGGAAGTGATCGCGAAGACCTATCGCTATCTCGATGAGAACGAGCAAGCTGCGCAGGCGGCACCTCAGACACGCGGAGGCCGTCGATGAACCGGGTAAACAGGAATTTTGCACGCCTCGCGCTGCTCGGCGCGGTCACGCTGCTGGGCGCCTGCGCTGGCGATACGTCCGACCTGCAGCGCTTCGTCGCCGCGGAGAAGGCCAAGAAGCCGGGTCCGATCGCGCCGCTGCCGCAGATCAAGCCTTACGAAACCTTTATCTACCAGGCACAGGAAGAACGCTCGCCCTTCGTGCCCGACAGCGAGACTCGCGTCGAGCCCGGCACTGCCGTGGCGAGCAACAATGGCCTGGCGCCGGATGCGAATCGCAACAAGGAATACCTGGAACAGTACACCCTCGACGGCTTGAAAATGGTCGGCACGATTGACTTCCGGGGTACCGACTTTGCGTTGGTCGAGGACCCGGAAGGTACCGTCCACCGAGTCACGGTGGGTAACTACCTGGGACAGAATCACGGCAAGATCACTGAAATTTCCGAACTCGAAGTACGACTGACGGAAATCATTCCGGACGGACTGGGAGGCTGGATGGAACGCCAGGCTGCCATCGGCCTTTCCGAATGATTTGCTGGGGAGAAGCAAGATGAACGTTAAAGGCATTTTCAACCGCGGAACCTTCGGCCGACTGGCCATGGCTGTTGTCGCGGCATCACTGCTAGGCCTCGCCCCGGCTGCCTCCGCGCAGGAAGGGACGATCGCATTGCAGGATATCGAAGTGGCATCGCTGCCCGGCAACCAGGTGCAGTTGCGCCTGAGGATGAGCGAGCCCTCGCCGGAACCGGTGGCCTTTACCATCGACAACCCGGCACGGCTGGCTATCGACCTGGATGGTGTCTACATCGACATGGACCGCCGTCGCACGGAGGTCAGCATTGGCGACGTACGCAATGTCATGACGGCCGAATCGCAGGGCAAGACCCGCGTGGTCATCAACCTTGCAGACAACATCGAATACACGACCCAGCGACAGGGCAACGACCTGCTGATCACGCTTGGCGGTGAAGCCAGTGCAAGCAGTTTTGGTCCGGTCTCTGCCGCAGCGCCGACGGCCAGCACCCCTGCCGCTGCACCCGCCAGCACGCCGCGCAAGGAAACGAAGCCGCGTGGCCGCGCAATCACGGCGATCGATTTCCGTCGCGGCCCTGACGGCGAAGGCCGCATCATGGTGGACCTGACGGATCCGAAGACCATTGTCGACCTCAAGCAGGAAGGCCAGCGCACGGTCATCGAGTTCCAGGGCACCACCCTGCCGAACGAACTGATGCAGACCTATGACGTGCTCGATTTTGCCACTCCGGTGCGCAACATCGAGGCGACGCGCAGCGCCAACAATGCCCGCCTGGTGGTCAACGCCGGCGGTGAATTCGAACAGCTGGCCTACCAGGCCGACAACCGTTTCACGCTGGAATTGAAGCCGGTCATCGAGGATGAAGACGAAAGCCGCAAGAAGAAGGAATACACCGGCGAACGCTTCTCGGTGAACTTCCAGGACATCGAAGTTCGTGCCCTGCTGCAGATCATCGCTGACCTGTCCGGCTTCAACATGGTGGTATCCGACTCGGTCTCCGGCAACATCACCCTGCGCCTGCAGGATGTGCCCTGGGACCAGGCACTGGATATCGTGCTGCGCACGCGCGGCCTTGCCATGCGCCAGAACGGCAACGTGATCCTGGTGGCACCGCAGGAGGAAATTGCGGAAATCGAGCGCAAGGAACTCGAGGCCGCCCAGCAGGTACGCGAGCTCGAACCGCTGGTATCGGAATTCATCCAGATCAACTATGCCAAGGCCAGCGAACTGGCAGCACTGATGAAGTCCGACAGCAACTCGCTGCTCTCCGAGCGTGGCTCGGTGACCATCGACGAGCGCACCAACACCCTGCTGGTACAGGACACGGATAGCCGCCTCAGCGACATTCGTCGCATGATTCGCCAGCTGGACGTGCCGGTTAAGCAGGTGCTGATCGAATCCCGCATCGTGATCGCGAACGACGACTTCAACAAGGAACTCGGCGTACGCCTTGGCTACACCGACTTCAGCACGGAGCCGGGCCTGGGCTATCCGCCCAACATCACGTCCGGTACGGCAACCCAGACCTTGTCGATGGTCGAGGACCTGACTGCCGGCAACCCCGTGACGCTGCTGGATCCGGATCGCTTCAATGTCGACATGCCAGTGACCAGCCCGGCTGGCCAGATTGCCTTTGCCGTGCTGGGTCGCTCGCACATCGTCGATCTCGAGCTCTCTGCGCTGCAGGCCGAAGGTGAAGGCGAAGTGGTTTCCTCGCCCCGCGTGGTGACGGCCAACCAGACCGAAGCCCTGATTCGCCAGGGTGTCGAAATCCCTTATCAGGAAGCATCCTCGAGTGGTGCGACGACAACGTCCTTCAAGCAGGCCGTGCTGCAGCTGAAAGTAACGCCGCAGATCACGCCTGACGATCGCGTTGTACTGGACCTGGAAGTGACGAATGACAGCGTCGGCGAACAGGTTCCGAGCGCCACGGGCGGCTTCGTACCGAGTATCGACAAGCGCGAAGTGGCCACGCGAGTCATGGTCAACAACGGCGAGACCGTCGTGCTCGGCGGCATCTACCAGACCACGCGCAACAAGATTGTCAGCAAGGTGCCGCTGCTCGGTGACATCCCGGGCCTTGGCTTCCTGTTCCGCAACACCAGCGAACAGAACGACAAGCGCGAACTGCTGATATTCGTCACACCGAAGATCCTCAAGGAGGGTCTGACGGTCGCTGAATAAGATCCCGAACAAGGGGACAACCATTAGCGGGTTCTTCGGAACCCGCTTTTCTTTTATGCTGGCCGAACTCCAACAACTCGTCGGCGACCCATCGAGACCAGCATGCAAGCAGTGAAGCACGTAACACTGGTCGGCCCCATGGGTGCCGGCAAGACTGCCATCGGGCGACAACTGGCACGCCTGCTGGACCTGCCCTTCGAAGACACGGATCTCGTGATACAGCAGCGCACGGGCGTCGACATCCCGTTCATCTTCGAAAAGGAAGGCGAAGCCGGATTCCGGGCACGAGAAAGCCGCGTACTGCAGGATCTGCTGGCCGGCCCTGCCTGCGTGATCGCGACCGGCGGTGGCATTGTCGAACGAGAGGAAAACCGCTCCTTGCTGAAAGAACACCACCCCGTGTTCCTGCTCGATGCCAGCATCGACTCACAGCTCGCCCGCACTCGTCGCGGACTGCATCGCCCCTTGCTGGAGGCGAACGATCCACGCGCCGTGCTCGAATCCCTGTACCTGCGTCGGCGTCCGCTTTATCTTGAGGTTGCCAGCCAGGTCGTGGTTACCGACAACCGCCATGTAAAGGCCGTGGCCGGCGAGGTTCTCGAACTGCTACGGAAGGAAACTCCGCAGGCATGAGTGACATTCGCGTCGAACATCAAGCAGGCAGCTACACCATCATCTTTGCGCCGGTCGCAACGCTGGAAGATCGCCTGCAAGCTCTCGCAGGCAATGTACTGGCCGTGGTCGATCGCCGGGTGCACGAGCTTTATCGCGAGCAGTTGGCCAGCCTGATGCCCCAAGAGGCGAAACAGGTGCTTGTCGATGGTGGTGATGCAGCGAAGAACCTCGATTCACTGCAAGCCATCTGGGACGCCTGCGCCGAACATGGTATCCGGCGCGACGGCCTGTTGGTCGCCGTTGGCGGTGGCGTGGTGGGCGACATGGTCGGTTTTGCGGCCGCTACCTGGATGCGCGGGATCGATTTCCTGCAGGTTCCGACCACCTTGCTGGCACAAGTGGATTCGTCCGTTGGCGGCAAGACCGGAATCAATCACACGGCCGGCAAGAACCTGATCGGCGCCTTCCACCAGCCGGTCGATGTGCTGATCGACCTGTCGTTCCTCGACACGCTGCCCAGGCGCGAATTCAGCGCCGGCATGGCGGAGATCATCAAGGCAGCCCTGCTGGCAGGCGAGGACGAGCTGAAACAGGTAGAGGCGCTGGCCCCGGCCATCATGGCAGGTGATCGCGACGCGCTGGAAAAGGTCCTGCGCATGTCCATAACGCTCAAGGCGCGCATAGTTGCTGCAGACGAACGCGAAGCCGGACAACGAGCCGTTCTCAACCTGGGGCACACCTTCGGTCATGCCATCGAGCGCGAACTCGGCTACGGCAGCTTGCTGCACGGGGAAGCGGTAGGTCTGGGGCTGCTGGCCGCCTGCCGTTGCTCGGAAGCCGTCAGCGGCCTGGCACCGGCACTGCGCCAGCGAGTCGGGCGACTGCTGGAAACCTGCCAGCTGCCGGCGGTGCTGCCAGCGGCGTCGCCGGTATCCGAGCAGCTGCTGGACGCCATGGGCCTCGACAAGAAGGCGCTGTCCAGCGGGCTGCGGCTGGTCCTGCTGGAAGCCGCCGGCAAGCCGGTCGTGGCAGATGACGTCGCATCGGAGCACATCCTGGCTGCCTGGGACACCATCCAGCCGACCCCATGATAGAATCCGGGCCGAATTCCCAGCACCGGAACCGACCATGCCCGCAGACAAGATGATTCCCGCCAGGGACCGCCTGATCGTCGCACTCGACGTCGCCGATACCAGTGCCGCCAGGCAGCTGGTGGAAACCCTTGGCGACAGCGTCACCTTTTACAAGATCGGGCTGGAGCTGTTCATGGCCGAAGGCTATTTCGAGCTTCTCGACTGGCTTGTGGCGCAGGAGAAGAAGGTCTTCGTCGACCTGAAGTTCTTCGATGTCCCGGCCACGGTAGGATCGGCCGTCCGCCAGCTCAGCTCGCGCGGCGCAACCTTTGCCACCGTACACGGCAACCAGGCCATCATGGAAGCCGCCGCTGCCAACAAGGGCGAGCACATGAAAGTGCTTGCCGTGACCGTCCTGACCAGCCTCGACCGTGGCGATCTCGACGACCTCGGCTTTGCCTGTGACGTATCGAAGCTGGTCGCCTCCCGTGCTCGCCGCGCACTGGAAACCGGGGTGGACGGCGTGGTGTCGTCCGGCATGGAGGCCAAGGCGCTGCGCGACGAACTGGGCGAGCGGCTGATGGTCGTGACCCCGGGGATTCGTCCGGTGGACAACCGGCCCGCTGACGACCAGAAGCGCGTTGTCACGCCAACCCAGGCCCTGCAGGATGGTGCTGACTACATCGTGGTCGGCCGTCCCATACGCAATGCCGACGACCCGAAAGCCGCGGCCGATGCCATCCAGGCAGAAATCGCTGCCGTCTACGCGAGCTGAACCATGACAGAACTGAAAAACGATCGCCTGCTGCGCGCCCTGCTCCGCGAACCCGTGGACCGCACACCCGTCTGGATGATGCGCCAGGCAGGCCGCTACCTGCCGGAATACCGCGCGACCCGTGAAAAGGCCGGCAGCTTCGTCAAGCTGATGAAGAACCCGGAGCTGGCTTGCGAAGTGACGCTGCAGCCACTGGAACGCTATCCGCTGGACGCGGCCATTCTGTTCTCGGACATCCTGACCATTCCTGATGCCATGGGCCTGGGGCTTTATTTCGAACCCGGCGAAGGGCCGAAATTCGAACGCCCGCTGCGCTCGCGTGCCGATATCGACAAACTTGCCGTGCCTGATCCGGAATCCAGCACCGGCTACGTCATGGATGCCGTGCGTACCATTCGGAGTGCCCTGAATGGGCGTGTACCCCTGATCGGCTTTGCCGGAAGTCCGTGGACACTCGCCACCTACATGATCGAAGGCGGCTCTTCAAAGGACTTTGCCCGGGCGAAGGGCCTGATGTATTCCGATCCAGCGACGCTGCATGCCCTGCTGGAGAAGCTGGCGGACAGCATTGCTGCCTACCTGGCGGCGCAGGTCGCCGCCGGTGCGCAGGCGCTGCAGATCTTCGATACCTGGGGCGGAGCCTTGTCTGATGCGGCCTACCGGGAGTTCTCGCTGGCCTACATGCAGCGCATTGTCGAACAGTTGCCGCGCGAGGCGGACGGTCGCCGGGTGCCGGTCATCCTCTTCACCAAGAACGGCGGCTTGTGGCTGGAATCCATGGCCGAAGCGGGCGCCGATGCCCTGGGCGTCGACTGGACCATCAACATCGGCGAGGCGCGGCGGCGTGTCGGCGACAAGGTTGCCCTGCAGGGCAACATGGATCCCGGCGCGCTGAACGGGTCACCGGAACGGATCCGGGAGGAAGTCGGCCGCATCCTGGCCGATTACGGCAAGGGCTCGGGTCACGTGTTCAATCTCGGCCACGGCATCACGCCGGGCATCGATCCCGAGAACGCCGGCGCGATGTTCGATGCCGTCGTCGAGCTGAGCCCTGCCTACCACGACTAGCTCACCTCGGTAGCCAGAAAAAAAGCCCCGCGATGCGGGGCTTTTTTCTGCAACAAGGCAACTGGCCCTTACTGCTCTTCCTCGCGCAGCGCGCGGCGCAGGATCTTGCCGACGTTGGTCTTCGGCAGCTCGTCGCGGAACTCGACGTGGTCCGGCACCTTGTAGCCCGTCAGCTGCGAGCGGCAGAATTCGATCAACGCATCGGCAGACAGGTTCGGATCCTTCTTGACCACGACGATCTTCACCGCCTCGCCCGACTTCTCGTCCGGCACGCCGATGGCAGCAACTTCCAGCACACCCTCGTGGGCGGCGACGACATCTTCGATTTCGTTCGGATAGACGTTGAAGCCGGAGACATTGATCATGTCCTTCTTGCGATCCACGATGAAGAAATAGCCGCGCTCATCCATCTTGGCCATGTCGCCAGTGCGCAGCCAGCCATCGTCGAGCACTTTCTCAGACTCGTCCGGACGGTTCCAGTAGGCCTGCATGACCTGCGGTCCCTTGACGCACAGTTCGCCGACCTCGTCCTGCCCTTCGACCGTATTGCCGTCCTCGTCGACCAGCTTGGCGTCGGTCGATGGCAGCGGCAGGCCGATGGCACCGGTGAAGTTCTTGTCGCCAAGAATGTTGGCATGGGTGACCGGCGATGCTTCCGTCAGGCCGTAACCCTGGGTCAGCCCGTTGCCAGTGACCTGTTGCCAGCGATCGGCGACCGCACGCTGCACTGCCATGCCACCACCAAGCGCGAACTTCATGTGACTGAAGTCCAGGTCCTTGAAGCCATCGGCATTCAACAGGCCGTTGAACAGCGTGTTCACGCCGGTTATCGCGGTGAACTTGTGCTTGCCGAGTTCCTTGACGAAGGCCGGCATGTCACGCGGATTGGTGATCAGGATGTTCAAGCCGCCAAGGTTCATGAACAACAGGCAGTTCACGGTCAGCGAAAAGATGTGGTACAGCGGCAAGGCGGTGATGGCCTGTTCGCGCCCCTCCTCGAACATGCCGCCCGCCCAGTTCTTGAGCTGCAGGAAATTGGCAATCATGTTGCCATGGCTCAGCACCGCACCCTTGGATACGCCAGTGGTACCGCCGGTGTACTGCAGGAACGCGACGTCGTCATGTGTCGACTCGACCGGCTCCAGGGTCTGCCACTTGCCCTCGTTCAGCGCCTTGTGCAACGACAGGCTGCCCGGGAGCTCCCACGCCGGCACCATCTTCTTGACGTGCTTGATGACAAAATTGACCAGCGCCGATTTCGGGAACGGCATCATGTCGCCGATGCGCGTGGTGACCACCGTCTTGACCTCGGTCTTGTCGATCACCGCTTCCAGCGTGTGAGCGAAATTCTCCAGGATGACGATCGCCTTGGCACCGGAGTCCTTGAGCTGGTGTTCCAGTTCGCGGGCGGTGTACAGCGGGTTGACGTTCACCACGGTCAGGCCAGCTCGCAATACAGCCGCCAGCACGATCGGATACTGCAGCAGGTTCGGCATCATGATCGCGACGCGATCACCCTTGGTCAGGCCGGCAACCTGTTGCAACCATGCCGCGAAGTATCGGCTCTGCTGGTCGACATCGGCATAGGTCAGGGTGGCCCCCATGTTGTGGAACGCTGGCAGGTCCCTGTACTTCTGGAAACTGGTATTCAGCATGTCGGTCAACGAGGAAAACTCGTTGACGTCGATTTCCTTCGGCGCCCCTTCCGGATAGTGGTTGAACCAGACCTTGTTAGCCACCTGACACTCCTTGCAATGATGATTTCAGCATTAGCCGCCTGGTCGCGTGACGCGACGGAATTGCAGGCGCCCATTGATGGGACAGGTATAGCATCGGGGCCAAGAGCAGGGCAAGGTCACGGCGTGGATGCGCCGGCGCGGGCCGCGGGGAGCGGCCAAAAAGACCTCAGATCTGGTGATCCAGCAGTTCGGACAGCTTGCGAATACCGGAATCGATATCCTCGCCCAGTGGCACGGCACCCGCCTTGATGATGGCGTCGCGCTTTTTCACCGAAATCAGGCCACCGACCACCACCGGCACGTCCACTGACGCCACGAGCTCGGCCAGGTCCTTTTCGATCACCTCGGCAGAACTGGCAGCCGCGCCGGACAACACGATGCACTCGGCTTCGCTGCGCTTGACCGCCATCATCAGCTCGTCAAGCGGCAGGTCGGCGCCCAGCAGGACCATGCGGTAATCATGCGACACCGCGCTCAGGGCAAACAACAGCATGCCAAGCTCGTGGTTCTCGCCCGGGAAGCAGGCGGACAGCAGCTTCGGACCCTTGGAATTCCGGGTGCGGTGATGGAAACGTGCGCCCAGCTTGTTCCGCAGGTAGACCGCGAAGAAGTGCTCCTCGGCGATCGAACCCTCGGCCGTTTCCCAGCGCCGGCCGAGTTCCTTCAGCAGCGGCACAACCAGCTTCTCGGTCACCTGGGTGACGGGGTACAGCGACAGGGCCTCGTTGTAGGTATCTTCCAGGCCAGCTTCGTCGAAACGAATGATGGCCGCGACCATCCGGTCACGGTACAGCGCCCAGGCATCACGGGCCTCGCTGCCACCGCTGGACGCCTGCTGGCGCTCCAGGGCTTCCTTGACCTGGCCAATGGACACACCCTTGTCCAGAAGACCGAGGATGCGGTTGATCAGGTCGATGTCTTCACGCGTATACAAGCGATGGCCCTTGGGCGTGCGCTGCGGCTGAATCAAGCCATAGCGGCGCTCCCAGGCGCGCAAGGTCACGGAATTCACTCCCGTCAGGCTCGATACCGTCCTGATCGGGAATTTGTCCTGCTTGATGCTGTCAGCGACAGCTTCCGGATTGGGGCTTTGTTCTGTCATGGTGTAAACTATACAACATTTATACAAATAGCGGGAAGTCTTTGATTGTCGTAAAAATTTCCTGTACACAATGGTTAATGGTTCTGCCTAACCCATTCTGGAACCCGCCTTGCAAGAGTCGGCAGCAGCCGTCTCGGGAGGATACATGCAACAGCTTACCCATACTGCCTGGATTACCGGCGGCGGCACCGGCATTGGCCGCGCCATCGCCTTGCGGCTGGCGCGAGAGGGTTGGCGCGTGGCCATTTCAGGGCGCCGGGCCGAACCGCTGGAAGCGGTCCATGCCGACGCACGCGAGCTGGCCGGGGAAATCCTGCCGATGCCGGTCGACGTCACCGACCGTGACGCCATGCATCGGGCCGCCGCCGAGATCCGCGAGGCCTTCGGGACACTTTATCTCTGCGTCCTCAATGCCGGCACCTATTTCCCCTACGATGCCCGCAAGGATTTCGATGCCGAGGCCTTCGACAAGCACTACGCCGTGAATTTCTTCGGCGTGATCAACGGCATCGATGCCGTGATCGACCCCATGCGCGAGTACCACATGGGCCATATCGTCATCGTCAGCAGCGTGAGCGGTTACAGTGGCCTGCCGCTGGCGGCGCCCTACAGCTCAGGCAAGGCGGCGCTGATCAACCTGGCCGAATCGCTGAAGTTCGATCTCGACCCGCTGAACATCAAGACGACCATCGTCAATCCGGGTTTCGTGGAAACACCGCTGACGGACCAGAACAAGTTCACCATGCCGGCGATGGTCAGCACCCAGACTGCCGCTGATCGCATTGTCGACGGCATTCATGCCGGCAAGTTCGAGATCAACTTTCCGCGGCGCTTTACCTGGATCCTCAAGTTCGCGCGCATCCTGCCCTACTTCATGTACTTCCCGCTGATGAGGAAGTTCACGGGGCGCACCGCATGAGCGGTTCGGCGAACGAGGTGCTGGAGCAGGCATTGGACGATTACGCCCGGCTTTACGAAAGCATCACGCCAGCCGACCTGGAGAAGCTGGATCGCTACTTCGCCAGCGACGCACGCTTCAAGGACCCCTTCAATGACGTGCGCGGACTGGACGCCATCCGCCACGTTTTCGAGCGCATGTTCGAAACCTGCCTGGACCTGCAGTTCAATGTGCAACACCGCTTCCTGGAAGAAGCTACCGGCTGTCTCATATGGTCATTCCGCTTCCGACCCAATGTCGCCGGCCTGCGCAGGCAGACCTGGTCGCTGGAAGGCAGCTCGCGGATTCGCTTCGATGCGGCTGGCAAGATCGTCGAGCATGTCGACTTCTGGGATTCGGGCGAATACTTCTACGCACGGCTGCCGGTCATCGGCGCCATCATCCGCTTCATCAGGCGCCGGGCTGGCTGATGGCATCACTGGGCGATATCAGGCTGATCACGCTCGACCTGGATGACACCCTGTGGCCGATCGTGCCCGTCATCGAGCGTGCCGAGCGATTGCTGCACGAACACCTCGCCGAGCATGCGCCCGGGGTCGTCGAGAAATTCACCCCGCACTGCCTGCGCGGCCTCCGCGCCGAGGTCGAGGAACTGCATCCGGAGCTGGGCAATGACATCACGGCATTGCGCAAGCGTTCGATCGCACTGGCGCTCGAACGCAGCGGCGAACCCGGCCATCACGCCGATGCTGCCTTCGAGGTTTTCTGGAATGCCCGCAACGAAGTCGACCTGTTTCCCGACGCCGCACCCGCGCTTGAGCGCCTGAGCAGGCACTTCAGCCTCGCTGCCGTGTCGAACGGCAATGCCGACGTCACCCTCATGCCAATGGGGCATTACTTCGACTTCAGCCTGTCGGCCCGGCAGGCAGGCGTGATGAAACCCGACCCGGGCATCTTTCACCGGGCCTGCGAAACCGCTGGCGTGAGACCGGGGCAGGTGCTGCACGTGGGCGATGACCTGCACTGCGATGTCCAGGGCGCGCTAGATGCCGGCCTCCAGGCGGCGTGGATTCATCGGCCGGAACTGGCCATGCCGTCTACCAGCCCCGTCGAGCAGAAGCCCGCCGGCGCCCTGCTGTTCCACTCGCTGCGACAGCTGGCCGACGCCCTGCTCGGCGCCGACAACGGACGGGCCCTTACGACTTCTTGAAGAACAGCGTGATCTCGCCGGCGGTAAAGCCCAGCTTGGAGAAGGTCGCGCGATTCACCAGCACGTCGTCCTCGTGCAGGTACATCCAGTCGTTGAAATGGAAGGTCCAGTTCTCGCCGTCGATCGGCACGTCGAGGCTGTACTGCCAGTTCAGGGCATTGCCGTAGGCTTCACCGACCGCGATGCCGTTGATGTCACCGGCACGACCTTCGTAGCCATGCTCGCCCACCGGCTTGATGCGCCATTCGCGGTAATCGGTTTCGCCATCGGCGTAGACAAAGTCCTCTTTCAGGACGAATTCATCACCCTCCCACTCGCCGGTCATGTCGACGGTGAAACGGCGTCGGACCTTGCCCCAGCGGTCCTGCACGATACCCCAGGCGCGGGTCTCGCCCTTGAAGTATTCCTCGATGCGGAACTCCGGCTCGACACCGGCATAGACGGACGGATCGGTGGCACAGCTGGCAGACAGCAGGGACATGGACAGCACGACCATGCCCAGGGCAAGCCGGCGGGAGAAGGCATTCTGATGACGTGTCTGGACTTGCATGATGTACTCCTGGGAAAACGGAAGAATTCGAAATGGCTACTGCTGCGCGATGCGTTGCCGCAACTCGGCCTGGCGCGATTCGTCCAGCGGAAAGTTGCGCAACAGCAACATTGCCACCAGCTTGAAGGCAACGGGCAGTCCGCCGTACAGCAGGGCGAGAGCCAGCAGGCTTTGCGCATCGTTGCTGTCGGCCGAGGCATCGAAGCCGGCAAGCTCCAGCAAGGGGAACGCCACGCCAACGGCCAGTGCCAGGGACAGCTTGGTCGCCATGCTCCACAGGCCGAAATACAGGCCAGCCCGGCCGCCACCACCGCTGGCAGTGTCTTCATCGATGACATCGGCCTGGATCGAGGCAGGAATCGCCTGGTCGACACCCAGGCTCGCACCGGACAGCACGCAGATCACCATGAAGGCCCAGGCATCCCCGGCGCCCAGGAAAGGCACCCAGGCAAAGATCAATGACGCCCAGATCATCGACGCCACCCAGACACGATGCTTGCCGAACCGTTGCGCCAGCTTCAGCCACACCGGCAAGGTCAGCACGCCTGCCAGGAAATACACGGCCAGGTAGATGCCCGACCATTCCTGCTGCTGCAACACGTGAGTGACAAACAGCAGGAACAGCGAGGCCGGCAGGCCGTTCGCCAGGCTGTTCAGCAGGAACGCAGCCAGCAGGCGCCGGAACGGCAGGTTCTGCTTGAGAATCTTCAGGCCGTCGCGCCACGGTGGCGGCTCGCGTTTCTCGCCGGCGGGCTCGCCCACGCCGAAGACCAGCAGCAAGGCCGCAACGGGAATCACCGTCACCAGCACCCAGGCCAGGGCCTCCAGTGCGGCCGCACGCGTCTCGCCCTGGTATTCAAGCAGCCCCGGGAGACCCACGGCCAGCAAGGTACCGAGAATCACGAAACCTTCGCGAGAAGCGGTAATGCGCGAGCGCTGGTGGTAGTCGGCGGACAGCTCGGCACCCAGCGCGGTGTAGGGAAGAATCACCAGTGTCCAGCCGAGGTAGGTCAGCAAGGACCAGCCCAGCAGGTAATGGATGCCGACCTCGGCGGGCGGAACGAACAATTGCCAGCCGCCCAGCATCAGCAGGGGCGCCCCGACCAGCAACCAGGGCAGGCGCCGACCCCAGCGCGTCGGGAAGAGATCGGATCCGACGCCCACCAACGGGTCGGTGACCATGTCCACCAGCCGCGCGGCCAGCAGCACGCCACCCACGGCACTCAGGGACAGTGCCAGGTCATCGGCGTAGAAGGTCGGCAGGTAGACATACAGCGGCAGGCCCAGCGCAGCCAGCGGCAGGCCCAGCAGGCCGTAAGCCAGCAACTGCGGGTAACTCATGCGTGCGGGACTGTCGGCGCTGCTCATGCCTCGGTCGACGAACGTTCGAGCAAGACCTGCATGACGTCCGTGCGCTTGTTGTCGAAACCGGTTTCGCAATACGCAAGGTAGTAGTGCCACATGCGCATGAAGCGCTCGTCATATCCCTGCGACTGGATGGCGGTGCGATTGGCCATGACCTGGTAATCCCAGCGTCGCAGGGTCTCGGCGTAGTCCGGGCCGTGGAAGCTCTGCGCTTCCAGCGACAGGCCGGCTTCCTTCACCCGCTCCGCAAAGACTTCCGGCGACGGCAGCATGCCGCCAGGGAAAATGTAACGCTGGATGAAATCGACATCCTTGCGATAACGCGGGAAGTCCTCGTTGTTGATGGTGATGACCTGCAGTGCCGCCTTGCCGCCGGGGACCAGCCGGTCATGGACCGTCTTGAAATAGGTGGGCCAGAAGTCTTCACCGACCGCCTCGAACATCTCGATGCTGACGATCTTGTCGTAGGTCTCCGGCACGTCACGATAGTCCTGCAGGCGAAACTCGACCTGTTCGGCAACACCGGCAGCAACGGCACGACGTCGCGCTTCCTGCAACTGCTCGGTGGACAGGGTTATCGACGTGACGCGGCAGCCGGTCTGCGTGGCCGCCTGGATGGCAAAGCCGCCCCAGCCCGAGCCGATTTCCAGCACGTGGTCGTCAGGACCGAGCTCGAGCATGTCGATCAGCCGCTGGTACTTGTTGCGCTGGGCATCGACCAGGGACTGCCCGGGAGCGTCGAACACGGCCGACGAATAGGTCATGGTCTCGTCCAGCCACAGGCGATAGAAATCGTTGCCAAGATCGTAGTGATAGGCAATGTTGCCGCGCGAGCCGCTGCGGGTATTGCGCCGCTGCCAGTTATGCAACAGCCAGTCAGCCACTTTCGAATACCAGCGACCACCCTGCACGTTGTTGATGGCATCGCGATTCAGGTCCAGCAAGCGGAGCAGCTCGACCAGTCGCGGCGACTCCCACTCGCCGGCCATGTAGGCCTCCGCGAAGCCGATGTCACCACGACTGATGATGCGCTTGAAGACATTGGCGTCGCGAATCACCCAGCGTGCCGCAGGTCCGGCCTGGTCACCGATGAATTCGTGCTTGGCGCCGGATGGCAGTTGCAGCTCGAGCTGCCCATGGCTGATGCGCTTGAGCGCCTTGAGGAGCAACCGCTCGCGCCAGTCCAGGCTCCGGTCGGGTTCGAAGTTCAGTGATTGTTCGTTCTGCATGTCTCGGTTACCTCATGCATGGGTGGCTCTGGCTTGCGGTGGAACTGCACGCCACGCAGCCAGAGCTTGGCTGCCTGCCAGTGAATCATGGCGACGACCTTGATGGTCATCAGCGGCATGGAAAGAAAGCGTCCCAGCAGCGCGCGATCGGACATCGTCACTCGCTCGCCTGCCAGCGTGGCAACCAGCATGCGATTCATCTCGCCCTGCTCGTCGCGTTCGTATTCATCGATCACCACGCGCATTTTTTCCGCGGGTGCCTGGATCAGGAAACGGTACTGCATGTTCATGCCGAGAAACGGCGACACGTGGAAGACCTTGTCGACGGCATGCCAGCTGCCTTCCTGCAGCGTGCCGCCGCCGGGGGCCTTCACCAGGTAATGGTGCTTCTCGCCAAAGGTGTTGCGTACTTCGTAAATGACAGCGCGCAGCTGGCCATCGCGGTGATAGCAGAACCACAGCGACAACGGGTTGAACACGAAGCCGAGGATGCGCGGGAAACACAGCAGCTCGACCTTGCCGCCATCGAGACTGACCCGATGCCTGGCCAGCAGGCCGACGGCCCAGCTGCGCAGGTCGGAACCGTCGCAAGGACCATGATCCTTCTCCTGGAAACTGAACAGGTTGAAGCGGTTCACCGAGAACAGCTTCAGGCGAGCATCCAGTTCGTCGAGGCGCGACAGGTTCAGCAACAGGCTGGCAACCCGATAGACGAAACGATAGCGCCGCGGGAACAGCCGCATGTGCATGACCTTGCTGCGATACAGCGCGGCATCCATCACACGGCCTCCTGCATGTCGGGAGCCTGCGCTTCCCAGGGCGGCTCGATGCCGAGCTTCGCTGCCACGTTGACCGCCGAGCGGAAACCGTCCTCATGGAAGCCATAGCCTGTCCAGGCGCCGCAGAAATAGATTCGCTCGCCCTGGATGCTGTCGAGCTTCTGCTGCGCCGCCATGGCCTCGGTGGTGAACACCGGGTGGGAATACTCGATGTCGTAACGGACCTTGTCAGGGTCGGGCTGTCGCACCGGGTTGAGCGTGACAATGAACTGCTCCTTGCCGGGAATCGACTGCAGGCGATTCATCCAGTAACTGACCGACACCCGTCGGGTACCGTCGGTGTCGGCATCCGCCAGGTAATTCCAGCTGGACCAGGCCAGCTTCCGCCGGGGCAGCAGGCGCGTGTCGGTGTGCAGCACGGCATGGTTCTCCTGGAACTCGAACGCACCGAGAATCGCGCGCTCCTCGACACTGGCATCGTCCAGCATCGCCAGCGACTCGTCGGCATGGGCAGCCAGCACGACCCGATCGAAGGTGGACGACCGACCGTTGTGGTCGGTCACGCGTACCTGGCCGTCCTCGCGGCGCACGCTCACGACCCTGACACCGCGCCGGACCCGGCCCGTGAAATCCCGCAGCACGCGCTGCATGTATTCCTTGCTGCCGCCGGAAACCGTCCGCCACTTCGGTCGATCGTTCACCGACAGCAGGCCGTGGTTGGCAAAGAAACGCGCAAAGCTCGCCGCCGGGAACGCGAGCATGGTCGACAGCGGGCAACTCCAGATCGCCCCGCCCATGGGCAGGAGGTAATGCTGGCGGAAGCGCTCGCTGAAGTCGGCCACGTCCAGGTACTCGCCCAGCGTCATGCCCGCGAACCCGTCGTTGCGCTCCATTCTCGCCAGGGTCTCCTTGTTGAATCGCAGGATCTCGAGCAGCATCCGCCAGTGTGATGGCTTGAGCAGGTTGCTGCGCTGCGCGAACAGGGTATTGAGATTGTCGCCGGCATACTCGATCCGGCCATCGTCGACCGTCACGCCGAAAGACATGTCGGATGGCAGGGTCGGTACCCGCAGGTAATCGAAAAGACGGGTCAGCAGCGGGTAATTGCGTTCGTTGTAGACGATGAAACCCGTGTCGACGGGCAGGCTGCCCAGCTCGCTGCTGACTTCCACGGTATTGGTGTGCCCGCCGGTGCGGGCATTGGCTTCGTACAGCACCACCTCGTGCCGCTGGCCCAGCAGCCAGGCAGCGCCCATGCCACTGATGCCGGAACCGATCACGGCGATGCGTTCTCTCTTGCCTGTTGCCTTGTCGTTGCTCATCTTGCCCTGCCATTGCCCCACCGAGGAGGCCCGCTCGCCAGCATCCTGGCGATTTGCGCCGGCTGCGGGTCGAGATTAAGATATCAGTCTTGTACAAGTATTATACGCAAAATGCGCGGTTTCAAGCATTATTTGTATAAGTTATGCACAATTGGCAGGAACAGCGGGCCTGGCGCGGCCTCAGTGGCTGGCGACGGGTTCGCCGGCAGCGGTTTCGAACGCGGGCTGCAGCAGGCCGCGAATGGCAGGCCAGACGTTTTCAAGCAATTGCGGCTGGGCGGCCGCGGTCGGATGGATGCCATCCGGCTGCATGAGCGCCGGGTTCAGGGCAACGCCCTGGAGGAAAAATTCGACCAGCGGAACCTCCAGCTCGGCAGCGAGGTCCACATACACCTGGTGAAACTGCTCGGTGTAGTCCTGGCCGTAATTCGGCGGCAACATCATGCCGAGCAACAGCACGTCGGCGCCCGCGTCGCGACTCAGCTTGATCAACTGGCGCAGGTTGCTCTCCATGACATCCAGCGGGAAGCCGCGCAGGCCGTCATTGCCACCCAGCTCGATGATGACCAGGTCAGGTTGGTGTACGTCCAGGGCCCGCGGCAGGCGCGACAGTGCCCCGCGGGTGGTGTCGCCACTGATACTGGCATTCACGACCTCAACCGGGTCATCCTGTGGGCCGAACTCGTCAGCCAGGCGAGCCTCGAGCAGCGTCGGCCAGCCCTCGCCGGGCCGCAGGCCGTAGCCCGCGCTCAGGGAGTCCCCGACAATCAGGACCGTTTGCGGCTGCGCGGTTTCACTCGCCGACGCCGGAAGCGCCAGCAGCAGGAACAGCAAAGAGAGGAAGAAACGCGACATGTCTGATACCCAGTCTGCAGTGAAGGAAGCGGCGATGCTCGTGGTCGATGCACTTGGCAAGTCGGTGGAGTCGCCGGAAGGGACTCTGACCATTCTCGACGAGGTGAGTTTCCGTGTCGAGGCCGGCCAGTCGGTCGCTGTCATCGGGCCTTCCGGCTCCGGCAAGTCCACCCTGCTCGGCCTGCTGGCCGGCCTGGACACGCCCACTCGCGGCGGTGTGACGCTGGCGGGCACGGCATTCAACGATCTCGACGAGGACGGTCGTGCAGCGTTGCGCGCCGCCCACGTCGGCTTTGTCTTCCAGTCCTTCCATCTCCTGCCGGCACTGACAGCGCTGGAAAACGTCATGCTGCCGCTGGAACTCGCCGGTGATGCCGAGGCCAGGAAGGACGCGCTCGACCGTCTCGCCGACGTAGGCCTGGCCGAACGCGTAGGTCACTATCCGAACCAGCTGTCGGGCGGCGAGCAGCAACGCGTGGCCATTGCGCGCGCCTTCGCCACCCGTCCCGGCATCCTGTTCGCCGACGAACCCACCGGCAATCTCGACACCCGCACCGGTGAGCGCATCATCGAACTGCTGTTCGAGCTGAACCGCAAGAACAACACCACGCTGGTGCTGGTCACCCATGACGACCGCCTCGCAGCGCGCTGCGATCGCGTGTTGAGCCTCGATGCCGGCAGGCTGGTGAAGCAAAGCGAGGCCGGCGCATGAATCCACTGGTACTCGCATCTCGCCAGTTGCGCCGGGAATGGCGCTCTGGCGAGCTGGCCATCCTGGTGATAGCGCTGGTGATTGCCGTTGGCGCGTTGAGCTCGGTGAGTTTCTTCACCGACCGTGTCCGCACTGCGGTCGAGCGCCGCGCGACGGAATCACTGGCCGCCGACCTGGTCGTCCAATCCCGCCAGGCCTTCCCGCCCGAGTTCCGGGCGCGCGCCGAGTCTGCCGGTCTCGAGGTCGCGCTGACACGAACCTTTGCCAGCGTGGTGACCACCGAGAATGCCGCCCAGCTGTCGGAAATCCGTGGCGCCGAAGCCGGCTATCCATTGCGTGGCAAGCTGCGCATCACGGAACGGGCATTCGCGACAGCCAGCGAAACCGACGCACTCCCCCCGCCTGGCACGGTCTGGGTCGAACCACGGCTGCTGGCCGCACTGGGTGTCGAGGTTGGTGACACCGTGCGGGTCGGCAAGCAGGACTTCACTGTCGACAAGGTGCTCGAGTACACGCCGGACCAGGGTTTCAGTTTTGTCGAGATCGCGCCGATGCTGCTGATGCGTGCCGAGGAACTGGACAGTACCGAGCTGATCGGCCCGGCCAGTCGGGTCACCCACCGCCTCTTGATGGCGGGCGAGCGCGAAGCCATCGACGAGCTGCGTGACTTCATCGAACCACAGCTCGGCGCACGCGAACGCCTGCTGGACATCAAGGATGGTCGTCCCGAGCTGGTGAATGCGATCGATCGTGCCGATCGCTTCCTGAACCTCGCCGCACTGGTGTCCGTGCTGCTGGCCGGCATCGCGATTGCCATGGCGGCGCGTCGCTACACCTCGCGCGAAACCGACACGGTCGCCATTCTGAAGTGCCTGGGCCTGCCGCGGCGCACGGTATTGCTGAGTTACCTGTCGCAACTGCTGCTGCTCGCCCTGCTGGCGGGCTTCGCCGGGCTGCTGCTCGGTTACGGCGCCCAACTGGTGCTGGTCGAACTGCTGCGGGATTTTGTCGGCCAGGACCTGCCACCGGCCTCGCTGGACCCGGCACCCTGGGCGCTGGGCCTTGGCATCATCATCCTCGCCGGCTTCGGCATGCCGCCGGTACTGGGGCTGGCCGGGACCACGCCGATGCGCGTGCTGCGACGGGATGTCGGGGCGGCGCCGCTGTCCGGCTGGCTGGTATACGGCATCGCGCTCGCGGCCATCGTTGCCATCCTGTTGATCGAAACCAACGACACGAAACTCTCTGCCTACGTGCTCGGCGGCACGGCCGCCGGCGCGGTGTTGCTGGCCAGTGGTGCCGCGCTGCTGGTCTGGTTGCTGGGGCGCGCCCGCTCCGGCGTCGGCGTGGCCTGGCGGTTCGGCATTGCCAGCATTGTCCGACGTGGTCGCGACAGCGTGATCCAGTCCGTGGCCTTCGGTCTCGGCATGATGGTGCTGCTGTTGCTGGCAGTGGTGCGCACCGACCTGCTTGCCAGCTGGCAGGCCATGCTGCCCGAGAACGCGCCGAACTTCTTCATGATCAACATCCAGCCGGATGAACGCGCCGGTGTCAGCGAGTTTTTCGACGACGAGGGCATCGAGCCGCCAAGTTTCTCGGCGCTGGTCCGGGCGCGCCTGACGCACATCAATGGCGAAGCGATCACCGACATCGACTTCGGCAGCGAACGGGCCCGGGGATTTGCCGAGCGCGAAGCCAACCTGACCATGCTCGACACCTTGCCGGACTCGAACACCGTGGTTGCTGGCGAGTGGTGGCCAGCCGATAGCACCGGGGCACTGGTATCTTTCGAAGAGGAAGCGGCCGAACGGCTCGGCCTGGCGCTCGGTGACGAGGTCAGCTACAACATCGCCGGCGAGGAAATTACCGCCACCATCGCCAGCCTGCGACGCATCGACTGGGATTCCTTCCAGCCCAATTTCTTCATGGCCTTCCCGCCCGGCTTCCTCGAGGTCTACCCGGCCACCTACATCTCCAGCATCTACGTGCCGGAGCGGAAATCGAATGCCATGGTCCGGCTGCTGCGCGAATTCCCGTCGGTCACGGTCATCGACCTCGATGCCATCCTGACCCAGGTGCGGGATGTCATGGACCAGGCGGCACTCGCCGTTGAATACGTTTTCCTGTTCACCCTGCTGGCTGGCGTGCTGGTGCTGCTTGCCGCGGTACAGGCCTCGCGGGACGAGCGACGCTTCGAGTCGGCGATCCTGCGGACCCTGGGCGCAACACGACAGAACGTCATGGCCGGCGTGATCGCCGAATTCACCCTGCTGGGCCTGCTGTCGGCCGTGCTCGCGACGGTGGTGGCCTTCGTTGCCGGCTGGGCGCTGGCGACGCAGATTTTCGAACTCGACTACCAGCCTGGCTGGGGGCTCTGGCTCATCGGCCTCATCGCTGGCACACTCTGGGTTAGCGCGACCGGCGTACTGGCTACCCGCAGGGTGGTCCGCCAACCGCCTCTCATGACACTCAGACGACGATGAACAAGAAACGACATCCCGCCCGAAACAAGCAGCCCAAGCGGCTGTCGGCGGGTGTCATGGTCGTGCGCCAGACCGACAACGGCCTGATGTTCCTGCTGCTGCGGGCGTTCAAGCACTGGGATTTTCCCAAGGGCATGGTCGAGAAGGGTGAACAGCCGCTGGAGGGCGCGCGCCGCGAGGTGGCCGAGGAAACCGGCATTACAGAGCTGATGTTCGACTGGGGCGAGCAATACTACGACACCCCGCCGTACAACCGCGGCAAGGTAGCCCGCTACTACGTCGCGCGCACCACCGAGACCCGCGTGCAATTGCTGCCCAATCCCGAGACCGGCAAGACCGAGCATGCCGAGTACCGCTGGGTCAGCTTCGAACAAGCCTGGAAACTCACCTCACCGCGCGTGCAGAAAGCCCTGTCCTGGGTCGCCCAGGCACTGAACCTGGATTCGGACGGCCAGCCGCTGAACTGACTCAGCCAGGCTGGCCGAACAGGCAATACCCAGCCGCTGACCCGACTCCCGCTCCCTACCGACACTGCTCAGCGGTAAACTCGACCAGCTCCACGAATTCATCGTCCTTGCCATGGACATGCACGGTAATGCGTCCCTCCTGCTTCAGGTAGGCACGCACGTCCTCCTGCTCGCAGGCATCGTACATAGCCATCTGGCGAAAATTCAGGTAGTCGAGAACCTCGACCTCGGCCGCATTCTTCTCCAGGTGCCTTGCATGCAAAACCAGCTGCCCATTTTCAGCCGCCGCGGCATGCACCTGGAAGTCCTGCATCAGCCGGAATGGCAAGGCATCGCGATAGTCCGCCAGGGCCTGCTCGAGCAGCTCTTCGCGTGTCGGCTGCGGACCGAAATCCTCGTACAGCTTCTGGCCGGCGGCAAGCACCGTCGCAATGGCAGACAGCAGCAAGCCGGCTACCCGGAGCTTCTCTTTCCAGGTCAGTGGTTCTTCGTCAATTTCGCTCACGTGAATTTCCCGGGCAACGATATCGAGCGAAAGACTGTCTCAGCTCGCCGCGTCTTTCAATTCCTGCAAGGCAGCGAGGGCGCGTTCGCGCGAGGCCTTGTACTCGATGATCGGTTCCGGGTAATCCTTGCCAAGCTTCACGCCTGCTTTATCCAGCGCCTCGGCCGGCGCTTCCCACGGCGCATGCAGGTG
>JAWWBS010000021.1 GCA_033720895.1 Gammaproteobacteria bacterium | reverse complement strand
TGGCAGGTTGTCATTGTTGCTGCCATCGTCACTGTCCTCGGCAGGCATGCCGACTGCGATGACCGAGCCATCGAAACTGATGTCGACCACCTCGCCGAATCGGTCATTGTCGGAAATCGAAAGGACTTTCAGGAAATCGGCCTCGTTCCATCGACCGGCTTCGAAGGTGTAGGCGTAGACGGCGCCGGTATTGGTCCCGGCATTCGATGCAGGATCAACATTGCCACCGCCGTCGCGCACGCTGTCTTCCTTCGGAGCGCCGACGACGATGAATCGGCCGTCACCGGAAATGGCCACGCTGGCACCGAACTCGTCATCATGATTCAGATTCGATGCGAGCAGCAATTCCGTAACGTCACCTGACCAGCTTCGCGCTCCGTCCGCGTCCACCGCGAGGCGATAGATGTAGGCGGCGCCCGGGTTGTTCCCGGGTCCAAAGTTCTGCTTGGGCGCGCCGACCACCACGGTGCTGCCGTCAGCACTGATGTCGAGTGCCGAACCGAACTCGGATCCCACGCGAGTGAAGAACGGCTTCAGATACGCTTCCTGGACCCAGCCGTCCGTTTCCTTGTGGAAAATGTAGACGGCACCGGAATTCAACAGGCCGTTGTCGGCTTCCCGGCCGGAATTGGCGTTGAGGCCGTCGCTATCCTCGAAGCGGGCACCCATGGCAATGGTCTGGCCGTCTGCGCTGATGGCCACCGCCCTTAGCTGGTCGCCAAACTCGGCATTCGAGGCTTTCAGAAAACCGATGGCCTCGTTGGCCACCAGGTCCGCCAGGGAGATTTCATTGCTGTCGGCATGGCTGATACAGGCTGCATCGATGCAGGCCTGCAGAATGTATGCAGCATTGGTCCAGTCGAGGAGATGTACCGGCACCTCGATGTCGAGGCTGGTGGCATCGGCGGCAATGGCATCTTCCATCACACTGAAGCCGGAGGCGCCATCGGCGTTGCGCAACAGCTGGAAGTGATCGACCCCCTCCACAGCTTCCCAGGAGACCTGCAGGGCTTTGGTGCCGGTGACCTGCGCGCTGGCCTCCAACGATTCTGCAAACACTTTCACACGAGACGCGCGTGACACGTTGCCGTCACTGACTTTCAGCTCGAATGTCAGCGCAGCATCCTCACTGACATTTGGCAGGGTCAGGCTGGCGCTAGCGCTGTTGGCATTGGCCAGCACGGCATCCGGGCCGGCGACCTGGCTCCATTCAAACTGGAGGCTGTCGCCGTCAGGATCGGAGGAGGCGCTGCCATCCAGCTGGACCAGGCTGCCTTCGAGCGCAGTGATATCGGCGCCGGCATCGGCAACCGGTGCGCGGTTGGCCGGGGGCAGGGTCGATGCGCGGCTGCCACCGCTGCTGCTGTCGCTGCATGCAGCCAGCTGCAGTAGCGAAACCGCGAAAACCGCCTGCAGGCGGTACTTGGTAAAGATGTTCATGGTGATAACCCTCGTCTTGGAAACAGGTCAGGGCAGTGTTCTGCTGACGGCAAGACGACGGGATCAGGAAATACCTTGAAATGCAGTGGCGTGGCGCGGGTTTGCATACCGGAAATGAAAAACGCCCCTTGTTGCCAAGGGGCGTTCGATCAAGCAGTCGACGCAGTCGTTTATTCCACGTCGCGACCCGTCAATACATCCTTGAAGAATGACGGCGCCTTCGGATTGCGCTCCATCTTGCCGGACTTCAGCTCGGCAATGTAAGCCTTGTAGGCCTTCATGGCCTTGTGGCCGAAGAAGAGCATGATGGGTACGTTGACCCACAGCATGACGCCCACACCGAGACTGGAGAAGTTGTCGAGATCGGTGGGTGTCTTGATGAAGCCCAGCGTGGCAACGAAGACCAGGATGCAGAACAGGTACTTGTACGGCTTCACGGCGCGCTCGCCGAACATGTAGACAATGCCCTGCTCGCCGTAATAGCTCCAGGAGATCATCGTCGACACGGCGAACAGCCAGGCCGCCAGCGTGACCAGCCACTTGCCAAGACCCGGGAAGGCCGAGTCAAAGGCCTTCGCGGTCAATGTCGCGCCAGGATAGGTGGCATACACGCCGTTGTCCTGCAGGGTCGGTGGCGCGGACATCTCGATAATCGACCAGTCGATCACCTGGTTGCCCTCGGCGTCCACCATGACCTGGCCATCAATGCGGTGCAGCTTGTTGCCGGAATCCTTGTTGTGATCACCGCGGACGATCATGAAGACGTTTTCGCCTTCGCGCCAGCTGCCCTCAAGACGCTGTGGCGCCGCCTTTGTCTCCAGGCTGAAGTAGCCGATACCCTCGACCGGCACCACGCGCGGCGGCTCGTCGTAGAAGGCTTCACCGGAACGTTCCCAGATACCCGAAGAGAGAATCACCAGTGCCGTGAAGGTACACACCACAATCGTGTCGATGAACGGCTCGAGGCCGCCGACCACGCCTTCGCGTACCGGCTCGTCGGTCTTGGCAGCAGAGTGTGCAATCGGCGAAGAACCGGCACCGGCCTCTGAGGAGAACAGCGCACGTTTCATGCCAATCATGATGGCGTAGCCCATGGTGCCACCGATGAAGGCGCCGGACGCTTCCTGCGGATTGAATGCCGAGACCACGATCAGCTTCAGCATTGCCGGGATGACTTCGTAATTCGAAATCAGCACGGCGAGGCCGCCAAGCAGGTACAGCACGACCATGCCCGGGACCAGCGCGCCGGCCACATGACCGATACGCTTGATGCCGCCGATAATCACCATCCAGACGATGATGGCGAGCACGATGCCGGCCACCCAGCTCGGGATGTGGAAGTATTCCTGCGTGATGTCGCCGACATTCCAGGCCTGGAACATGGCGCCGCCAGTGACGGTGTAGATCAACAGGGTGATGCAGAACAGCCAGCCAATCGCCTTGCCGAGACCGGCGTAACCCATTTCGGCCGCCGCTTTCGAGACCACCCACATCGGGCCACCATGCGGATTGCCGGCGTCGTCGGTATTGCGGTAGATCATCGACAACGTGACTTCGGTCAGCTTGATGGCCATGCCGAGGATACCGACCATCCACATCCAGAACACGGCACCCGGTCCGCCGAGCGCGACCGCCAGTGCCACGCCACCGATATTGCCGAGACCGACGGTGGCCGACAGGGCAGCGGACAGTGCCTGGAAGTGGTTGATCGCGCCGGGATCGTTCTTGTCGTCGTACAGGCCACGCAGGACCGCGGTGCCGTGGGTCAGGGCGCGGTACTGGCCGAAGCCGGACCAGATGGTGAACAGCACACCGGTACCGAGCAACAGGAACAGGAAGGCGTCCTGGTAAAGAAAGTCGTTAACACTGCCAATGAAGGCGCTGAACGTGTCCATGAAACCCATTGTTTCTCCCCTGGAATGGGTGGTGAATCGCGGGCTCCTCTATTGAGATCGGGAGCGCATGAAGGCAGGAATAATGGCCTTTTCCCTGCATCGGGAGCAAGTCATGGCCGAATTTGGCTATCTGAGCGCACGGTTGAGTCATGAAAAAGCCCGGCCGGGTAGGGACCGGGCCGGGCTTTTGCAGTGCATCAGGCGGTGGCGGCTTTATCTTTCCAGGATGGCCGTCACACCCATGCCGCCAGCAGTACAGACGGAGATCAGGGTCTTGCCGGAGCCTTTCTCGGCCAGCTGCTTGGCCGCGACGCCGAGGATGCGCGCGCCGGTGGCGGCAAAGGGATGGCCGACGGCCACCGAGCTGCCGTTCACGTTCAGTTTGCTACGGTCGATGCTGCCCAGGGCGCCGTCCAGCTTGAGGCGGTCCTTGCAGAATTCCTCGCTTTCCCAGGCCTTGAGGGTGCACAGCACCTGGGCGGCAAAGGCTTCGTGGAGTTCGTAGTAATCGAAATCCTGCAGGCTCATGCCGGCGCGCTTCAGCATCTTCGGCACGGCATAGGCCGGTGCCATCAGCAGGCCTTCCTTCTTGTCGACGAAATCGACCGCCGCGATTTCACCAAAGGTCAGGTAGGCCAGCGGCTCCAGGTTGTTTTCCTTGGCCCACTCCTCGGAGCAAAGCAGCACGGCGGCTGCACCGTCGGTCAGCGGAGTGGAGTTGGCGGCGGTCAGCGTGCCGTTCTCCTTGTCGAAGGCCGGGCGCAGGGTGGCCATCTTTTCCAGCGTGGTGTCGGGACGCAGGTTGTTGTCCTTTTCCAGGCCAGCGAAGGGCGAAAGGAGGTCCTTGAAGAAACCGCGCTCGTAGGCAGCAGCGGCATTCTTGTGCGAGGCCTGGGCCAGCTCGTCCTGTTCGCGCTGGGTGAGCTTCCACTCCTTGGCCATGATTTCGCAGTGCTGCCCCATCGACATGCCGGTGCGCGGTTCGACCACGCCCGGGAACTGCGGCTTGAAATGCTTCGGACGCAGCTTGAAGAAGGGCTTGATCTTCTGCCAGGCCGACTTGCCCTTGTTCGATTCGAACAGGATCTTGCGGAAGCTGTCGCGAAACACCACCGGCACGTCGGAGGTCGAATCCACGCCACAGGCAATGCCGGAGTCGATCTGGCCAAGGGCGATCTTGTAGGCAATGTCGATCGCCGCTTCCAGGCTGGTGCCGCAGGCACGCTGCATGTCCAGGCCCGGGGTTTCCGGCGCCAGGCCGGAGCCAAGCACGGATTCGCGGACCAGGTTGAAGTCGCGGGTATGCTTGATCACGGCACCGCCGGTGACGTCACCGAGCTCCTTGCCGGCGAGACCGTGACGGTCCACCAGGCCCTTGAGGGCGGCGGTCAGCAGGTCCTGGTTGGTGTTCGCAGCGTAGGCCGTGAAGGCACGCGCAAAGGGGATGCGGTTCGAACCGACGATGGCAACGCGCCGGGGTTGAGTCTTGAGCATGGTGTTCTCCACGTATCAAACGAGTGTTTGAATCCAGACAGCGTAAGGTACTTTTCTTCGCCCGAATGAGCAAGTTTTGCCCCGCAACCCGCATGAACAGGGGCTCGACTCGGCCTGTAGCCCGGAATCCACTATGCTACGCGGCCGGGGGACGGCAGGTCCCTGCTACGATTTCTTGGAGCCCGAAGTGACTACTGCGCAGGACAGCTTGATGAGCCGCAGCTGGCTGGAAACCCGGCGGCTGCTGGCGCTGTCGTGGCCGATGATCGTGACCAACCTGGCCTGGCTGGGCATGCGCTTCACCGACACGGTCTTCGCGGGCCGGATATCCTCCGCCGACCTCGCCGGCATTTCCGTCGGTGGCGACATCTGGATTGCGGTGTTCCTGTTCCTGCTGGGCCTGCTGTTGGCGGTGTCACCGACGGTCGCGCACCAGGTCGGTGCCGGCGAGACCACGCGTGTGGGCCACAGCGTCAGGCAATCGGCCTGGCTGGCCATCCTGTTCACGCTGCCGGCGATGCTGATCATGATCAGCGGCGAGCCCTTGATGCGCTTCATCGGCGTCGATCCGGAAGTCATCCCGATTGCTGGCGGCTATCTCGATGCCATTGTCCTCGGCTTGCCGGCGATGGCGCTCTACACGGTGCTGCGCCATACCACGGAAGCGGTATCGCACACGCGGCCCTTGCTGCTGGTTGCGATCATCAGCGTGATCCTGAACATCTTTGCTGACTGGGTTTTCATGTACGGCAAGCTTGGCGTCCCGGCGATGGGTGCGATCGGTACCGGTTATGCCTCGGCGCTGGTGCAGTGGGTCATGTTCATCAGCATGCTTGTCTACATGTTGCGCGCGCGGCTGTACCGACCGTATGCCATTTTCTCGCGCTTCGAATGGCCGGCCGCCCCCGAACTGAAGGCCCTGTTCCTGCTCGGCTTCCCGATTGCCATCGCCGTGTTCATGGAAGGCAGCATGTTTTCTGCGGTCGGCCTGATGCTGGCGACGCTGGGCAAGACGGTCGTTGCCGGTCACACCATCGCCATCAACTGGACTGCGCTGATGTTCATGGTGCCGCTGGGTTTCGCGGGTGGCATCACCGTGCGTGTCGGCCAGGCGCTGGGGCGGGGTGACCCGCAGGCGGCCCGTTTTGCGGGCTGGATCGGCGTGAGCCTCTGCACCCTGTTCATGGCCTTGTCGGCACTGGCATTGCTGTTGTTCGCGGACAGCATCATCTCCATCTACACGAGTGATGCCGCCGTCTCGGCCGTCGCCTTTTCGCTATTGATGGTGGCGGCCATTTTCCAGGTCTTCGACGGTGGCCAGGTTGCGCTGGCCGGTGTGTTGCGCGGCTACAAGGACACCCGTGCGCCGATGATCTACACCGTGATTGCCTATTGGCTGCTGGGCTTTCCGACGGCCTGGTACTTCGGTCTCTATCTTGGCTGGGGTGCGCCATGGGTCTGGGTCGGCTTGATCGTCGGCCTGGGTGCAGCCGGACTGATGATGGGCTGGCACTTTGTGCGGCGCGGCGCGGCGGAGTGCAGGCAGCAAACAGTCATGTGATACTCGGGCACTTGTTCACGTCCGAGGAAATTCCATGACTGTCTTCAAGAACCTCATTCGACTGTCCGGCCTGCTGCTGGCGGGCCTTGTGATCTCCGCCTGCTCGGAGGCTCCCGAGACCGGCGCAAGCAGCGAGCCCGTCGCGCCGCCTGTTGCCGAAGCCGGCAGCAGTGAAAAGGCACAGCAGCTGGACGCCCTCTACGAGGAATACTTCGAGCTGTCTTTGCAGCGCTACCCGCTGTTTGCCACCTCCATTGGCGACTACCGCTACAACGACCGGTTCACCGTCAGCATCGCGCCGGATTTCCGCGCCGAGACGGCCCGCATCAATCGCGAGTACCTGCAGCGCGCGCTGGCCTTCGGTGATGAAGGACTGACCGGCCAGGACCTGTTGAGCTTCCGCATGTTCGTGCGCGAACTCGAGCGCGACATTGCCGGCGAGCAGTATCCGGAGCACCTGCTGCCGATGAACCAGTTCTACTCCACACTGAATTCCTTCGTGCAACTCGGTTCGGGCGGCGGCGTGCATCCTTTCGACTCGGTCAAGGATTACGAAGACTTCCTCAGCCGTGTCGATGGATTCGAGCAGTGGGTCGACCAGGCCATCGCCAACATGCAGGAAGGCATTGAAAAGGATGTCGTGCTGCCGAAGGTGCTGGTGCAGCGGGCCATTCCGCAGCTGGAAGCCCAGCTGGTCGATGACATCGAAGAGAGCCTGTTCTGGAAGCCGGTGACGAGCTTCCCGGAAGACTTTTCGCCAGAAGACCAGGAAAGACTGACGGTGGCTTATCGCGACACCATCGAGGGTCGCATCATCCCGGCCTACCGGAAGATGCGTGACTTCCTGGTCGAGACCTACGAACCCGCTGCACGTGAAACCGCGGGCATGTGGGACCTGCCGAATGGCGACGCCTGGTATGCCTTCAAGGTCGAAGGCACGACCACCACGCAACTGACGCCGGCGCAGATTCACCAGATCGGCCTCGACGAAGTCGCGCGCATCCATGAAGAAATGCGTGGCGTGATGGAAGACGTCGGCTTCGAGGGAACCCTCGAAGAGTTCTTCGTGTTCATGAACGATTCGCCGCAGTTCATTGCCGACAGCCGCGAGGACCTGCTGGATCGCTACGAGCAACGTCGCGAAATCGTGGCGGCCAACGTCGGCAAGGAATTCGATATCGCACCGAAGGCGCCGTTCGAAATCCGCCCGGTCGAACGCTTCCGCGAAAAGAGCGCCTCGAACGCTTCGTACCGCACTGGCACGCCGGACGGTTCGCGTCCGGGCATTTTCTACGTCAACACCTATGACATTTCGGCCCGACCGATCTGGACGGTGGAATCGCTGTACCTGCATGAGGCCATCCCGGGGCATCACTTCCAGCTGAGCCTGCAGCAGGAACTGGAAGGCCTGCCGCGCTTCCGCAGCTTTGGCGGCCAGACGGCCTTCATCGAAGGCTGGGGCCTGTACACGGAAAACCTTGGCAAGCCGCTTGGTCTGTACACCGATCCCTACCAGTACTTCGGCAAGCTGAATGCCGAGCTGTGGCGTTCCATTCGCCTGGTGGTCGATACCGGTCTGCATTTCAAGCAGTGGAGTCGCGAGGACGTGCTGGAATACATGTATGCCAACTCGGCAGTGAAAGAGGCACGAGCCGTGTCCGAGGCCGAGCGTTACATGGCCATTCCTTCGCAGGCGCTGGCCTACAAGATCGGTCAGTTGAAGATCTCCGAGCTGCGTGCCCGGGCAGAAGCCGCGTTGGGTGATCATTTCGATCCGCGTGACTTCCATCGCCAGGTGCTGACGGACGGCTCGCTGCCGTTGTCCATCCTGGAGGAAAAGATCGATCGCTGGATCGCCAGCGTGCAATACCCGGCCGACTGAAGCCTGCTATTGCATGCAAGCCCCGATCCGGCTTTACCGCCGGGTCGGGGTTTTTTGTATTGGAATGAGTCAATCCACTCATGAAACAGGGAAAGGCCGGAGGGCAGGGTTCGACCCGACTTTGAATAATTGACAGGTCTCGAAACGGAGTTTGAGCCATGTCTGCACGCTTACTGCCCGCACTCCTGCTGCTCGCCAGCACCCTCATGCTGATTGCCTGCCCGGCCGGGCAGGAGCGACGCAGCGAACAGCGCCAGGTTGAACACCGTTGGCAGCTTGATCCCCACAGCCAGTACTTCGACTACCTGCCTGCCGACCTGCAGCTGGCGCGTCGGGTGGATGGCCGCAGCCTGGCCGAGGATGTCTGCGTCGCGCTTGGCGGTCGCCTCGAGCCGACCTCCTTCAACAGCAGGACCCGGGCAATTCCCTGCCTATTCGAGGAGCGCGACATGCGTGAACTGGTTGTTGTCGGTCAGTTGCAAGCCTTGCCGTTGATGGCCGCCGACAATGAAGGCAGTTGATCAGTTTTGACATATCTCATGTGAACTCTGTCTCAGCTTCGAACATTCCTGCTGATCCATTTCCTATTTGTGATTGACCCCTCGGCTTGTTCACTTCGCCTCCATCAAGGTAACCGGACAAGAACAGGATATTGGGGGCGACATGTCTGCAAACGATTTCCTCACCATCACGCCAGTGCCGCTGCTCTCCATCGCGATCTGGCTGCTGCTCGGCATGGTATTCCTTTATTTTGCGCGCGAGCCGGCCCGGGCGGGCTTGCTGCAGCTGGGCAACAGTCTTTACCGAGCGTGTCGACTCGCTGCGCACGGCCTGGCTTCTGCCGAGAGCCGCATGGCTGCCCGAAATCGCGAAGTTCTGCTGTCGCAAGGAAGGGAAGCCGCCGAACGGGCCATCGAGCGCGAGTTCGAGCGGATCGAACATTCGGTGCGCAAGGAGCTGGGTGACTATCCGGCGCTTCATCGCCAGGTGTCGGAAGCCATCACGGCGATCGAGGAGGATTACCAGAATTCACGCGAAGTGCCTCCTGCGCCACCGGGCTGGGTCGATGCTGTCGATGCCGTGGCCCGCATTCCCAAGGCTGATGCCATGGTCGGCAAGGTGCTGGACGACATCCATGTTTCAATGAAAAAAGCCGAAAAGCGTGCGACGAACGAATACCGCAAGGACGCCCGCCAGCGCCATCGCCTGTTGAGCAAGGCGCGACCGCACTGGCGTGCACTGGTCGATCGTCTCGCTGGTGCTGAATCGAAGCTGCAACGCCTGCTGGATCGGGCGTCATCCATCGACAACCACATGGGCGAGTACAAGGAGATCACGCGCGGTGACGATGCCGCCTTGCGTCGCCTCTCGTCTTCCTCGCTGACACAGTTCTTTGTCGCAGCCTTCGTGCTGGCGATTGCCGTCGGCGGTGCCATCATCAACTTCAACCTGATCGCACGTCCGATGTCGGAAATGGTAGGTGGTACCGGCATGGTGGCCGGCCTGAAGGTCGCCGATATCGCTGCGCTGGTGATCATCCTGGTGGAAATTTCCATGGGCCTCTTCCTGATGGAGTCATTGCGCATCACGCGGTTGTTTCCCGTCATCAGTGCGCTGGAAGATCGCACCCGGCGGCGCATGATCTGGATTTCCCTGACCATCCTCACGATTCTTGCCTCGGTCGAAGCAGGGCTCGCATTCATGCGGGAAATCCTGGTGCAGGACGAGCTGGCGACCAGCGCCATGTTGCGCGGCGATGCCGCAGCGGCCACCGAGCCGCGCTTCATGTGGATCACCACGGCCGCGCAAATGGGCATGGGTTTCATCCTGCCGTTCGCGCTGACCTTCGTGGCCATTCCGCTGGAAACGTTCGTCAATTCGCTGCGCACGGTGCTTGGCATGATTGGCGGTTTCCTGCTTCGCGCGATTGCCACCGTATTCCGCATCGTTGGCAACGTCAGCCGTGGCGTCGGCCGTTTCCTCGCATCTTTCTACGATGTGCTGGTGTTCCTGCCGCTGTGGATTGAAAACGTCGTCAGGCAGAGGAACGGCCAGGCGAGCAGCTCGCGCCTGTCGAGCAGGGAGGCATGAAATGAACGACCTGAAGACATTCCGCAACAGGATCCTGCCGATACTCTTGCTGGCCATGCTGGCCGCCTGTTCCAGCGAGCCGCAGCCGAATGGCCGCGGTGTCTACATGCTGCTGGATACCTCTGGCACTTACACGGAAGAGCTGGACAAGGCGCAACAGATCATTGCCTACCTGCTGACGCGTCTCGAGCCCGGCGATGCCTTTGCCGTCGCACGGATCGATACCGGCAGCTTCAGCGAAAAGGACATCATCGCCAAGGTCTCGTTCGACGATCGTCCGAGTGCAGCCAACCAGCAGAAGCGACAGTTCCTCGAAAAGGTGAATGCCTTTGTCGAGGAGGCGCGTGGTTCCGCCTATACCGATATCACCGGCGGCATGCTGCAGGCCGTCGAGTACCTGAACGAGCAGGATGTCGGCAACCGGACCGTGCTGGTCTTCTCCGACATGAAGGAAGATCTGCCGGACGGCTATGTCCGTGACATTGCCTTGCCGATGGACGATGTCGAAGTCGTTGCGGTCAATGTCACCAAGCTGCGGTCGGACAATATCGACCCGCGTGAATACATGGATCGCCTGGCCGAGTGGCAGGTGCGCGTCGAAACCGGTGGTGGCGAGTGGCGGGTGGTCAACGACCTGGATCGACTCGGCCAGTTGCTGAAGTAATCTTTTCTGTTTACCCCTGCCTGGACGGATACGGATGCGCGCTGGCCCAGGCCAGCCGCTCCGTTCTGCTCAGTTTCTTCAAGGCATGCTCGGCCTTCGAGGCTTCGCTACGATCGGGCAAGCGGCTTGCGCCCAGGATCCTGACGGGCGGATTCGCGCGGGTGAAGCGCGCGCCCTTGCCGCTGGCGTGTTGCGCGAAACGGGCCTCGACGTCGCGTGCTATGCCGGCATAGGTACGCCCGTCCCGGCATTCCAGCAGGTAGAGATACCATCCATCCTGCTTGTCACCGGCCATTCCTGTCCTCCTGCTTGCAACCATCCCGCCGCTGTGGCGTAGTTCTTCGTCATGAAACTGGCTGGCCCGCGGGCTGGCCGACACGCTATCCGAATCCTGCAGGGGAAACAGCATGACGGCAAACGTGAGCATCGTCATCGGGACCTTCATGGTCTACATGGCCATCATCCTGGTGATGGCCTGGATATCCTGGCGACGCACGGCCAACCTCTCCGACTTCATCCTGGGTGGCCGCTCGCTGAACTCCTGGGTAACTGCGCTGGCCGCGCAGGCATCCGACATGTCGGGCTGGCTGCTGCTGGGCCTGCCGGGCCTTGCCTATCTGGCCGGCCTGGAGGCCATCTGGATGGTTGCCGGCCTGCTGCTGGGAACCTACCTGAACTGGAAGCTGGTGGCGCAAAAGCTGCGCGAAGCCACCGAAAAGCTCGATGACGCACTGACCCTGCCGGATTATTTCGAGCGGCGCTTCAACGACGATCTCCGCATCCTGCGGCTGGTTTCCGGCGCCTTCGTGCTGTTCTTCTTCACCTTGTATACCAGCTCCGGTTTCGTGGCCGGCGGCAAGCTGTTCGAGGCGCTGTTCCAGATGCCATACCACTGGGCCCTGCTGGCCGGTGGCGCCGCGGTGATTTCCTATACTTTCTTCGGCGGGTTCCTGGCCATTTCCTGGGCTGACGTGCTGCAAGGCACCTTGATGTTCTTCGCACTGGTCATTGTCGCGCTGATGGGTCTGTGGCTGATTGATGGCTTTGCCGGCATCAACCAGACCTTCAATGCCCTCAATGCCGAGATGCTAGACCCCTACACCGCTGCTTCCAGCGGCGAGGCGCTGGGCTGGATCGGCATTGCCTCGCTGGCAGGCTGGGGACTTGGCTATGCAGGCCAGCCACACATCCTGGCCCGCTTCATGGCGATCAATGATCCCAATGGCATTGCCGCCTCGCGGCGCATTGCCATGGTCTGGGTGACCGTGGTGCTGGTCGCCGCGATGCTGGTCGGATTCACCGGCGTCGGCGTGCTGGATCGGCAGCTGACCGGCGATGACGCGGAGAAGGTATTCATCTTCATGTCGCTGGAACTGTTCCATCCCGTCGTTGCCGGCATCTGCCTGGCAGCCATCCTGGCGGCGGTCATGAGCACGGCGTCGGCACAATTGCTGGTGGCATCCAGTGCCTTTGCCGAGGATTTCTACAAGGGCCTGTATCGCAAGCAGGCGTCGGAAAGGGAATTGCTGTGGGTCGGACGACTGGCCGTGCTGGGCATCGCCCTGCTGGCCTTGTTCCTCGCACGCGACCCTGACAGCAAGGTACTTGATCTGGTGGCCTGGGCCTGGGCCGGTTTCGGTGCTGCATTCGGACCGGCGGTCATCCTGTCCCTTTACTGGCCGGCGATGAACCGTGCTGCAGCTCTGGCGGGCGTGCTGGTGGGCGGCCTGACGACCATCATCTGGCCAATGCTGGGAGATCGCTTCGGCGGCGTGTTCGGGCTTTACGAGCTGGTGCCCGGCTTCTTCCTTTCGCTCCTGGTGATCGTGATTGTTACCAAAATGACTGACCGCAAGGAGGGCGCTTCTCATGCCAGCTGATATCGATATTCTCCATCCGGTTATCGCGATGATCGGCCTGACGCTGCTCGTCTGCCTGCATCTCTATTTCGTGCGCGTGCCGCGGATGATTCGCGATCGCATCCATCCGCAGAAGATGGCAACCCGCAGGGAACGGGCTGGTGTCGAGATTTCCCGGTATGAAACGCTGGCCAGCGACAACCTGCAGAACCTGTTCGAAGTGCCGATCGTCTTTTATGTCACGACCCTGTTGATCCACATGATGCAGCTGGCGGATGACCTGTTCATCGGCCTCGCCTGGGCGTTCGTTGTCACGCGGGCGCTGCACTCGCTGGTGCATTGCTCGTACAACAAGGTCACGCACCGCTTCATGCTGTTCATCAGCGGTGCCTTGATCCTGATCTTCATGTTCCTGCGCCTGGCGGCGCAGGTCTTTTTCGCTCACTGACATCCAGGGGCGAAACCGGCCGGTTCGTCTGCCTGGGGAACGTCGGCAGATGCGGGGCTGATTACTCATAGGGGAGCGCGTCATGCCGTGGATCCTGGCATTGGTATTCCTGGTTTGCGGGGCCGCCCTGGCGGATGAAGGTTTTTCCCTTGCATTGCTGGCAGCGATCGTTGGCTGGCTGCTGGGCACGGTGGTCAACCTGCGGGACGAGTTGCATGTCCTGAAACATTCGGCGGCATCGCGCCGCGAGCCACCAGTCACCCGACCTGCCGAAGCTCCTGAAGAAGCGAAAGCGGTCCCGTCTTCGTCACCTGATCGAATTGCGTCGACCACGGTCGAACCGCGGGAACAACGCAAGCAGCAATGGCAGTCGCCCGGTGGCGGTGGCGATGACTCCGGTTTGCGCGATTTCAATTCGATCATCCAGCCAGCCCTGCGCTGGCTGCTCAGTGGCAACGTACCGGCCAAGGTGGGCGTGGTCATTTCCTTCTTCGGCGTGTCCTTCCTGCTGAAGTACGCTGTCGAATCCGGCCTGCTCAGCTTTTCGCCCGTCATCCGGATCCTTGCGGCGCTGGCATTCGGTATCGGCCTGCTGGTGCTCGGCTGGCGCTGGCGAGAATCGCGCCGCAGCTATGCCATGGTGCTGATGGGTGGCGGTATCGGCATTCTTTATCTCGCGGTGTTCGCTGCGTTCAGGCTTTACCACCTGGTTCCCGCTGGCGTGGCTTTCCCGCTCATGGCCCTGATCGCAGCGGGCAGCGTCTGGCTGGCGGTAGGCAATCGGGCGTTCATGCTGGCGGCACTGGGTATTACCGGTGGCTTTCTTGCGCCGGTGCTGGCGTCGACCGGCACGGGCTCTCATGTCGCACTCTTTTCCTATTACCTGCTGATCAATGTCGGCATCGCGGCCGTTGCCTGGTTCCGTCACTGGCGCTTGCTGAACCTGATCGGCTTCACGTTCACTTTTGTCATCGGGGCGACCTGGGGCGCGCAGTATTACCGGCCGGAATACATCTGGTCGGTTGAGCCGTTCCTGGTGGCGCATTTCCTCCTGTATGTCGGTATCGCGGTGTTGTCGGCCCTGCGGCAACCCTTCCGCCTCAAGGGCTATGTCGATTCAGCACTGGTGTTCGGCCTGCCGCTGGTGGTCTTCGCCCTCCAATCCCTGCTGCTGGACGATGTCGAACGCGGCATGTCATGGGCTACGGTGGAGCTCGGGCTTTTCTACGTCTTGATGTCGCAGGTCCTGGCGCGGCGTTACGGGGAAACGCTGAAGCTCCTGGCGCAGAGCTTCCTGGCACTGGGTGTCGCGTTCCTTACTATCGCGGTACCGCTGTGGTTCGAGGCGCCCTGGATCTCCGGCACCTGGGCGCTGGAAGGTGCGGGCATGGTCTGGATCGGTTTGCGCCAGGGCAGATCGCTGACCCGCTATGCAGGCATCGTGTTGATCATCGCGGCCTTCCCTGCCTTGCAGGCGAGCCTGCATGGCCAGTCCAGTGACATGGCCTTGTTGAATGCGCATTTTCTCGGGATGGTTACGATTGCCATCCCGGCGATCTTTGCCGGTTGGTGCCATGAGCGCACCAAGGTTTCCGACAGCCTGCTATGGACGCGCTTGCTGGCCTGGCCAGGGCTGGTGCTCTGGCTGTATGCCGGCGGCCAGGAGATCGATCAATTCGTCGGCAGATATGAAGCGGCGGCGGGGATCGGCTTGCTGGCGGGTACCGGGCTTGTCTTGTGGGCACTGCTCCAGAAAACCGCATCGACCATCCTCCGGCAGCTCGCGTTCAGCCTGGTGCTGCTGGCACCCTGGCTGGCGCTGGCAGGCCTGCTTTCCGAGGGCCATTCCCTGGAAAACTGGCGCTGGCTGGGCTGGTCCCCGGTTGCGGGCTTCGTTTATCTCCTGCGGCGCGAAGAGGCCAGCGTCCACCTGCGAGGCTGGATCGACAGTGCGATCCTCTGGTCCAGCGGCATTATCGCGAGCGACGTCGTGCATGCGCTGGCCGAGGACTGGTTGCCGGGCCAGCTATGGGATGGCGAGCTGGCCATCCTGGCGGCGTGCGCCGTTGCCTGGCTGGTAGCGCGATTCCTGCCGCTGTCGAACAGTGCCCTGGCTCGCAACCAGGAGGCCTATCTTGCCATCCTGTTGCTGGTCGCGATCCTGAACGGTGTCGCCCACGCGGGTGGGCAACAGCCCTTGCCCTACCTGCCGCTGCTGAATGGCTTGTTCCTGTCGACGCTCGCGGCGCTGGCCACTGCTGCCTGGCTGACCCGCGACCAGTGGCGTCACAAGCTCGTCGGCAAGCTGGTCATGGCCGGTGTGAGCCTGCTCGTGATCACCCAGGAGATCGGTCGCGCGACCCACCAGTTCACCGATGTGGCGTATCGCCTCGAGCCGCTGCTGCGGTCCGATGTCTTCCAGGCTTCCGTCTCCGTGGTGTGGTCGATCATCGGCATCAGCGCCATGGTGTTCGGCGCACAGCGCCAGTCGCGCGAGACCTGGATGGCCGGCGCCGGCCTGATGGGCGTGGTGGTGGTCAAGCTGTTCCTGGTGGATCTCGGCAACACCGAGACCGTGGCCCGCATCGTGTCCTTCATCGGTGTCGGCGTGTTGCTGCTGGTGGTAGGCTATTTTGCGCCGGCCCCGAAATCTGCCACCGGACCGGCGAGCCACGTTGAATGACAATCGCCTGACCATGGAGGTCTTTCCAGCATGAACAAACGCAACCTCCTGTTGCTGTCCTCGTCGCGATCAGCCACGACGGGCTTCCTGGAAGCCTGCGACGCCGAAATCCGCGAGACGCTTGGCACCATCAAGCGCGCCGTATTCATCGGTTACGCGGTGGTGGGCGATGAAAGTCATGCGCGCTTGCACATGGTGGACCAGCGCCTGGCAGAGTTCGGCGTGAGCCTGGAGCACATCACCGTTTCGGCAGATCCCGTCGCCGCGATCGAGTCGGCCGAAGCCGTGCTGGTATCGGGCGGCAACACCTACTGCCTGCTGGATGGCCTGTACCGAAACGCCGTCCTCGATCCCTTGCGCAGGCGCATTGCCGAGGGCATGCCCTACATCGGCTGGAGCGCGGGCTCGAACGTTGCCGGTGCGACCATCTGCACCACCAACGACATGCCGATCATCCAGCCACCGAGCTTCCGCGCGATCGGGGCCGTGCCGTTCCAGTTGAACCCGCATTTCACCGATGCCATGCCGCCGGGGCATCGCGGCGAAACCCGCGAAGACCGCTTGCGCGAGTACCTGGCATTGCATCGCGATGGCCGGGTCGTCGGTATTGCCGAGGGTGGTGCCTTGCGCGTGCAGGGGGATTCAATGCGCCTGTGCGGCGAGCACGATGGCTGGCTCTTCCGGCATGGCGAGCCACGCATCCGGTTGGCGGCGGGCAAGGATATCAGTTACCTGCTGGATTGAACTGCCGGGAAGGGTGACCGTACAGGCCGGTACTTCAGATATGGATCACTTCCGAACCGCCATCGATGAACTCCTCGTTGGCAATCCGGTGCATGGAAATGTCGTGGCTCTTGGGATCGACGATGCGGCGGACGCTCCAATCGGTCTTGGCGTCCATCGCGGCTTGTGCTGACAGGCTGACGTAACGCCGCGGCTTGTAGAAATCGCCGCTCTTGTCCTTTACCAGCATGACCACGGGTCGCAGCTTGTTGCGCGGATCATTGGTCATGACCACGCCAATGGCGCCGTTGGCCAGTTCCACCGTGCTGCCGACCGGGTAGATACCGACGCACTTGATGAATTCCTGCACCAGCTCGCGACCGAAGTCCGAGGGGGCCATCTGGTACATGGCATTGAGGCCGTGGTCGGCCGGGATGCCATGATGGTAAACGCGATCCGATGTGATCGCGTCGTACACGTCGCAGATGGCCGTTACCAGCACGGCGGTAGAGATCTGGCTGCCTTCAAGGCCATCAGGGTAGCCCTTGCCGGAAATTCGCTCGTGGTGGTAGCGGATGATCTGCAGGGCCTGCGGCGGGATCGCATTGGTTTCCTTCATGATTTCATAGCCATCGACCGGATGGCGTTTCATGATTTCGAATTCTTCCGGCGTCAACTTGCCAGGCTTGTCCAGCACTTCCTTCGGTGTGCGCATCTTGCCGACATCATGCAGCAAGGCACCGAGGCCGATCAGCTTGATCTGTTCCCTCGGGAAGCCGAGATGCGAACTGAACGCGATAGACAGCACGCAGACATTGATGCAGTGCTGGGCCGTGTAGTCGTGCGCATTCTTCAGCTGGGTCAGCCACAGGGCTGCATCGGCATCCTCCGAAATCAGTTCCACCATCTCGGTCACCACGGCCTTGGCCGTATCGGTGTCGATGGCGTTGCCGAGGCGCACGTCGCCCAGCAGCTTGTCGACGTACTGCCGCGTTTTCTTGCGAGTGACGTAGACCTTCTGGAATTCCCGCTCGAAACTGACCTTGCGCTCCTGCGACGCGATGGCCTGCCATTCGCCACGGGACTGCTTCGGGTTGGCATCAGGGCGTGCGTTGACGGACAGGCGAATGGTCTTGTCATCCTCGCCATCGTCGGATTTTGCTTCATCGACAATGACGAATTTGCACAGCTCGCGAATCTGGTCGAGTTCTTCCCCGGATTCGATCTTGAAACCCTGGAAGAGGAAGGGGCTGTCCACCCACGGGCGATCGAGCTCCGCCACGTAGTGACCAATATCAAGCTCTGAGACTTCAACCTTGCGTTTCATCCCGAGTCGCTCTCCCCATTATTGGTAACGCGCCACGACCTTAGATTATGTAATTTAACGGCTCAGTAACACTGTCAGTATTTTCTGAATCCGGGCTTAAACCTTAGTCCTCGGGGCCGCATCATAAGTTCATGAAATATGGCCCAATCAGACGGGGATTCAATATGTACAAGACAAACACGCACACGACACTGGCCTTCGGCCTGCTGGCCTGCCTGGCGCTCGCTGCCGGCCCGGTTCTCGCCGACGAGACCGTCCGCGACAAGCGCAGCCAGGTCCTGGCGGGCGCCGATGCCCTCGAAGTCGTCAATCTCATGGGGCAGGTCAGCCTGGAACCCGCGGCAGGCAAGGATTTCGAGATCGAGGCCACCGTGGTGGCCACGGCGGACAATGCCGCCGAGGCCAGCCGCATTGCCGGCCTGATCAGCCTCCAGGAGGAGCGCTGGGGAGGCGGCAAGCGGATCCTGACCCGCTACCCGGTGGATGATTACGATGTCTACGTGTATTCCGATGACCGCCACCGCGGCTACAACGTCTCGACCGGCTACCAGGGCGAGCGGGTGAACATCCGCTCCAGTGGTCGTGGCCTCGATGTCCACGTGGATTACGTCATCAAGGTGCCGGCGGGCGCTTCCGTTCGCTTCGAGAACAAGATCGGCACCATTTCTGCAACAAACGTCAACGGCGACCTGGACCTGGATACGGCATCCGGACCCATCAAGGTCGAGGGTGGCGAGGGTGAAACCCGGGCCGATACGGGTTCTGGCAGCGTCGACATCCGGGACCGCCGTGGTGACGTGATGGCCGACACCGGATCCGGTGCGGTATTGATCAGTGGCATTCTCGGCGATGTCGAGGCCGATACCGGCTCGGGTGGCGTGGAAGTCAGCGCCGTCGAGGGCCGGGTGGAAATCGACACCGGCTCCGGTGGCGCCACGCTCGATGCCATCCAGGGTGACATTCATATCGATACCGGGTCGGGCGGCGTGATCGGTCGCGGCCTGCTGCAGGTCAAGGAGCTGTATATCGACACTGGCTCGGGTCGGGTGGACCTCGAAGGTGATTTCAGCACGGTTCGTGATCTCGAGATCGATACCGGCTCCGGTGGCGTCAAGATCCTGACCAGCAGCACCTTGAACATGGAGCTCTACATCGAGACCGGCTCGGGCGGCGCGCGCGTGGAATTGCCGGAGATGTCGAATGTCCGCACGGATCGTGGCGAGTTCAGTGCCCGCATCGGCAATGGCGAGGGACGTGGTTACATCGACACCGGTTCGGGTGGGGTGCGAATCCTGTCACGCTGAGGATTCGGAGCCCGCACGACAAAGCCCCGCCCGGTTTCCAATCGGGCGGGGCTTTGCTTTGCCGGACCTGGTATTCAGTCCTCGGGAAAGAAGATCTGCTCGATCGCTTGATCGAAGACCCTGGCAATGCGAAACGCGACCGGCAGGGAAGGATCGTACTTGCCTTTTTCGATGGCATTGATGGTCTGGCGCGAGACATCGATCTTCTCGGCCAGGTCCTGCTGGGTCCAGTCCCGCTCGGCGCGGCATACCTTCAGCCGGTTCTTCACTGGAATCTCCGGGTCACGATGCCCTGCATCAGCCCCCAGAACAGGATGCCGAACATGGCGATCCAGAAGAGGCTGAAGGTCGGAAAGCCGGCATAGGCCTGCAGGAAACCGATGGCTATGCAGCCGACCAGGATGACCCCCAGGCTGGTCATGGCGGCAATCATCTGGATCTTCTGCTGCATTTCGTCGCTGCGTTTCACGAAACGGGCGATCGCGCGCAGGCCAAGCAGGATTGGCAGCACCGGCAGCAAGGCCAGGAAGATGCGCCAGACGCTGTCCTCGGGGAACTGGCGGACCGTGTAGCCGGTGCCGATGGTAACGACGGTGTAGAGGATGGCGGCGAGTCCCATCTCCTTGAAGTAGATTCGACCGTTTTCTTTCGGTTGCATCGTGCCTCCCATGATGACAAGTGACCTTTACACGCATTCTGGCAGCTCTGGCGCGGATGTCAAGGGTCGTTTACATGCCGTTTTCCCTGTCACCTTGCCAGCGCGGTGGTCATTGGCGATGCTTGGCAACCGCATCATTGCATCAGGAGTGTTACATGCGCAGCATCTTGCTCGTTGTCGCCCTCGTTGGAATCAGCCAGCTGCCTGGCTGCAGCCAACAACAGCCCGCCGATCTCGTCTTGATGGGTGGCGAGGTCCACACCGTCAATCCGAAGCTTGTCGATATCAAGGCGGTGGCCATTCGGGATAAGCGCATTGTTGCGGCCGGTGGTGAAGGAGAAATGGCGGCATTGATCGGCGAGGGCACCAAGGTGGTCGACCTGCATGGCCAGCATGTATACCCGGGCTTCACCGATGCGCATGCCCACTTGCTGGATATCGGCGATCGCGAGCTCAGCCTGAGTCTTGACGGTACGGAATCCAGCGCAGCCCTGCTGGCTCGCCTCAAGGCGGCGGTCGCCATGGCCGAGCCCGGTGAATGGGTCATCGGTCGTGGCTGGATCGAGACGCACTGGGATCCACCGGTGTTCCCGACCCGCCAGGACCTCGATGCGGTCTCGCCCGATAATCCTGTGTCACTGGAGCGCGCCGACGGTCATTCCATCGTCGTGAACTCCATGGCCCTGGCACTGGCCGGCATCGATGCCGATACCGAGGACCCGGCGGGTGGCGACATCCTGCGGGATGCCGACGGTGTACCAACCGGCATGCTGGTCGACAATGCGATGGACCCCGTGCTGGCGCTGTTCCCGGAGCGCAGCATTCCCAAGGCACAGGCCTACCGTGTCGGCGCGGCCCGCTCGGCACGTCTCGGCTGGACACAGATACAGGATGCCGGGGTCAGCCTGTCGGAATCCGAATTGCAGCGTGAACTGGCCGCGGCGGGCGAGCTGGATGTGCGGGTATACAGCGCGGTCTACGGTCCGGATGGCGATACCCCGACCCTGCTGGAACTGGGACCGTTCGCCAGCGACGACCTGATGTTCGTGCGTCGCGCCATCAAGATCCAGGTGGATGGTGCCTTGGGCTCGCGCGGTGCTGCCTTGCTGGAGCCCTATGCCGATGCCGACACCGATGGCCTCGTTCGCTGGAGCGAAGCAGAACTGCTGGAGGTCTATCGAGAGGCCCTGCGAAAAGGCATCCAGCTGCAGACCCATGCCATTGGTGATCGTGCCAATCGCATGGTGCTCGACCTCTACGCCCAGGCCTTCCGGGATGTCCCCGCGTCGGAACGTGCGGTGGCGGAACCGCGCTGGCGCATCGAGCATGCCCAGCTGCTGGCGCCCGAGGATTTGCCGCGCTTTGCCGAACTGGGCGTGATCCCGTCCATGCAGCCGTCGCATGCCATCGGTGACCTGCATTTCGCTCCGACGCGACTCGGGATGGAGCGCCTCGACGGCGCCTATGCCTGGCGTGAGCTGCTGGATTCCGGGGTGGTGATTCCTGCTGGCAGCGATGCGCCGGTAGAGGTGGGAGATCCGCGCATCGAATTTTATGCGGCGGTTGCGCGCCAGGACCTCGAGGGGTTCAGCAGCAAAGGCTGGCACCCGGAGCAGGCCATGACCCGCGAAGAAGCGCTGAAGAGCCTTACGCTGTGGCCGGCAATCGCTGCCTTCCAGGAAAAGGATCGCGGCAGCATCGCCATCGGCAAGCTGGCTGACTTCACCGTCCTGGATACCGACCTGTTGACGGCGCCGATCGAGGAAGTGCCCGAGGCCAAAGTGGTGATGACCATCGTCAATGGCAGGATCGTGCACGACGCGCGACATTGAATTCGGAATAGAAAGAAACCCCGCCTTGATGCGGGGTTTCTTTTGCCGGCATCAGCGGGCTGCGTGCCGGTCTCCGGTTACCGCATCCAGCCAGCTGACCATGTCTTCCAGTGGCTGCTGCTCGATCGGCAGGAAATCGTCCTCGGCCAGCGTGGCCGCCTTGCCCAGCGAGTGGCCCAGGTCCGGGTAGCGCTTGAGCGTCGCACCGTCACCCAGCATGGCCTTGAGTGCATCGGCATTGCGCGGCGGCACGTTGGCGTCATGCTCGCCGTGCAGCAGCAGTACCGGCTGGCCTTGCAGCGCCTGGCGCTGGTCCAGCAGGTGCGGCAGGCCGCCCTCGGCACCGTAGGCCGCCATGTTGGCGAGCACCAGCGGCATCACCTCGGTCTCGAGGTCCACCTGGTTGTCGCCGTCCTGGTCGAGTTTGCGGTTGATGCGCGGATTCGCCATGCCGTGGGCAGGATCCATGGCGATGCCGACGTACCCCTTCACCAGCATGCCGGCGCTGCTCTGGAACACGCGCTTGATGTCGTGGCCCGTCAGTTTCGCATCGCCCGTGTAGTCCTGCACGAAGGGGATGGTCACCTCGGTCCACTGGCTGCGGAACACCGCCTGTATGGGTTCTGCCACCGGGCCTTGCAGGATCAGGCCGGCCAGGTCGCGACGCTCGGCCAGCGCCGTGCCCACCAGGCTGCCTTCGCTCCAGCCGAACACGAACAGGCGATCAGCGTCGACACCCGGATGGGCAGCCAGCACGTCCAATGCCGCCGCCGCATCGTCCACCAGCTCGGTCAGCGTCAGCCTGGCGTACTTTTCCATCTCCACCTGCATCGGGCCGGATACGTAGCGCTTGTTGTAGCGCAACACGGCATAGCCGTTGGCACTGAGATGTTCTGCGATGTCCTTGAGAATGTGCGACCGGATGCCGCCGCCAAGTTTCGGCAGGGTGAAATCCATGTCGGCAGGCGTTGCGCCATGGATCAGCAGCACGCCGGGCACGGGGCCGTTGCTGGTCGCGGGCAGCGTCAGCTCTGCCGCACTTTGCCAGTCAGCCATTGGCACGGTGGACTCCACACGGCGGATCTCGTCGGCATGGCTTGTGTTCATGCTGGCCAGGACGACCAGCAGGGCCAGCATCCAGCCGCGCAGGCTGCCCTGGCTGCAGAGGGCGGGTTTCAGCTTTCTCATGATGATGCTCCTTATGTGTATGTATATTGTCAATATGACAAACAACCTTGACACATAAGGTAGAGCGTCATTTCCACTATGTCAAGTGACATTTACATATCAAGCAACCATGAGAACAATCAGCAAGGCAATGATGGGCGCCAGCAAGAGGTTAAGCACCAGGCCCGCCCGGATCATTTGCTGCAATGGCACGCGGCCACTGCCGAACACGATGGCGTTGGGTGGCGTCGCCACAGGCAGCATGAACGCACAGCTTGCCGCCATGGCGACCGCCACCAGCATGGGCAGCGGCGGCAGGGACAGGCCGACTGCAACGGCGGCGAGGATCGGAATGAAGGCGTTGGCGGTTGCCGTGTTGCTGGAAAGCTCGGTGACGAACACCACCATGAACACCACCGCCGTCACGCTGACCCACAGGGGCAGGCCTGCCAGACCCCCGAGGCTGCCTGCAATCGCTGCATCAAGGCCGCTGGCACCAATCGCCGCCGCCAGGCTCAGTCCGCCACCGAACAGCAGCAGGATGCCCCACGGTGTCTTCTCCGCGGTCTCCCAGTCGAGCAGTGGCTCGCCCTTGCCATCGGGCAGCAGGAACAGTGCTATCGCCGCGGCGATCGCGATGCCGGCATCGCTCAGCCCGGACAGACCCGGCAGGCTGCCAAGCCAGCCTCGGCAGATCCATAGCGTGGCGGCGCTGGTGAAGACCATCGCGACGCGCTTTTCGGCTGGCGACATCCGGCCCATTTCAGTGAGTGCACGGCGAATGACCGGGCCGGGATCGCCGGGCAGGTCTTTTGGCAGGTGGAACAGCGTATGGGTCAGCAGCCACCAGGTCAGTGGCAGCAGGATGGCCACGGCCGGCAGGCCGAATTGAATCCAGTCCAGCATGGTCACCGGCATGCCCAGTTCGCGTTCCGCAAAGCTGGCCAGCACCAGGTTGGGTGGGGAGCCCAGCAGCGTGCCAAGGCCGCCGATGGAAGCGGCGTAGCCCGTTCCCAGCAACAAGGCATTGGCCAGCGCCGGGTCGCTGTGGCCTTCACCTTCTTCCAGCATCGCCAGGGTGCTGAGCGCGACCGGCATGAGCATGACCACCGTTGCCGTGTTGGAGATCCACATGGACAGCAGCGCACTGGCCAGCATGAAACCGCCGATCATGCGCCGCGGGCCGGTACCTGCCCAGTGCACGATAGCCAGTGCGACCCGGCGGTGCAGGCCGGATTTCTGCATGGCCAGGCCGAGGAGGAAGCCGCCGAGGAAAAGGAAGATGATGTGACTTGCGTAGGGTGTGGCCGTCGCCTTGATATCCATGACGCCCAGCAGGGGAAACAATGCCAGGGGCAGCAGCGCGGTGGCAGCCAGTGGCAGCGCTTCGCTCATCCACCAGGCTGCCATCAGGGTCGCCACGGCCGCCGTGCGTCGGGCCGGTTCATCCAGCCAGTCGGCGGTCAAGGCGTATACCAGCAGGGCCGCAACGGGCCCGGCGATGACTTTCAGCCAGTGGCGTGAATCGGTGCTTGCGCGCATCCCCTTGCTCCGTGCCTCACGTTATTCTTCTAGACTTCCACTGGGGAAGGGCAAGTGGTCACTTTACATGTTCGAAATAGAGACTGCTCGTTGCCGGGTGCGGACCTGGCGCAATGAATCGCGCGACCTTGCAGCGCTGACGCGCTGGACGCGGGATGCCAGGATGATGCGCTTCATCACCGGCGAAACCTGGAACGACGACCAGCGGGCGATGTTCCTCGAACGCCAGGCGGCTTACCTGCGCGATGTCGGCATGTGCTTCGGTCCGGTGGAACACCGTCTCGGCGAGCAGGTGATCGGGCTGGCCGGGATGTCACCGCTGGAGCATGTCGCGGAATACCAGGTTGGCTGGTGGATCGATCCCGAGTGGCAGGGCAAGGGGCTGGCGACCGAGCTGGCACGCGGCCTGATACGCCATGCCTTCGATGTGCTGGGAATGACGCGAGTGCTGGCAGTGATGTACCCGGGCAACCATGCCTCGCGCACGGTTGCCGAGCGCGCGGGAATGCGCTTTCTCGAGACGCGCCTGGCGAGCGAGATCGAGAGTCGCTGGAAAGCGGAGCCCTGTCACGTCTACGTGGCCGAAGCCTGAGCCTGTCAGGCGTCGTCCCGTTCCTTGCGCAGATTCCGGATGCGGCGCGCGATGAAATCCGGCGAGCGGGTGTTGCGTGCCAGCATCGCATAGGCGGCCGGCACGACCGCCAGGGTCAACACGGCGGCAATCATCACGCCGAAGAAGATCGTGACACCCAGTGCCTGGCGGCTTTCGGCGCCGGCCCCGGACGCCAGCATCAACGGCACGGCACCGAATGCCGAGGCGAGACTGGTCATCAGTACCGGACGCAGCCGCACGGTTGCGGCATGCACCACCGCCTGCGTGAATTCCTCGCCCTTGTCCCGCAGCTGGTTGGAAAATTCGACAATCAACACGCCGTTCTTCGCGGCCAGGCCGATCAGCAGGATGATGCCGATCTGGCTGTAGACATTCAGCGAGACGCCGGTGAAATACATGCCGACCAGTGCACCGGTCACCGCCAGCGGTACCGTGAACATGATGATCAAGGGGTGGCGGAAACTTTCGAACTGCGCTGCCAGCACCAGGTAGACAATCAGCAGTGCCACGAAAAAGGTGTAATAGAGGGATGATCCGGAATCCTTGAACTCGGCCGACTCGCCGTCGTAACTCAGGCGAACGTCATCCGGCATGCGGTTGATGACGTAATCCTCGATTGCTGCCAGTGCTTCACCCAGCGCCACGCCATCTGCCAGCCCGGAATAGATCGAGATGGAGCGCATGCGGTCGAAACGTCGCAATTCGGCAGGGCCCGCCGTTTCCTGCAGGGTAACGAGGTTGCCCAGCGACACCAGCTCGCCGCTGGTCGACGAGCGGACGTAGATATTGAACAGGTCGTTCGGGCTGGCACGATCGGCATCCTCTGCCTGCAGGATGACATCGTATTCCTCGCCGCGATCCTGGTACCGGGTCACCACCCGGGAGCCCAGCATGGTCTCCAGCGTCCGACCGATGGCCGTCAGTGACACGCCCAGTGCGGCAGCACGCTCGCGATCGACCGCAATGTCGATCTGCGGCTTGCGTTCCTGGAAGTTGGAATCGAAGCCGACAAACATCGGGTTCTCGTCCATCCAGGCCATCAATTCGTCACGACGCTCCTTCAATGTTTCGTAAGAGCCACCACCCAGCACGATCGCGACCGGTCGGTCGCCGCCACCACGAATGCCCAGGCCGCCAGGTGTCGCCACGCGCACGCGAACACCAGGCAGGTCGGCCAGGCGTTCACGCGCCTCGCCGGCGATCTCGAACGAACTCCGCTCGCGGTCGTCCCAGTGGGCGAGCAGTGCCAGCGCCCGGCCCGAGTCGACACCGCTGCTTCCCCAACCGCCTGGAATGCGGATAAGGACGCGATCGACTTCGCCACGCTCGACCTGGTCCATGATGACCTCTTCCACTTCATCCATGTAGCGACGCGTGTATTCGAAGCTCGCACCTTCGGGTCCGGAGGCGGTGACGAAGTACACGCCACGATCCTCGCGCGGCGAGTATTCCACCGGAATCAGATTCAGCATGCCGACCGCACCGACCAGCACCAGCACGGTGAACACCACCATGGGCCACGGTCTTGCCACGACCTTCTCGAGTGCCCGCGCATAGCGTGCCGACAGCTTGTCGAACAGCACATCGACCCGGTGGGCAAAGCCCGTGCGCGAGCTGGGCCCCTTGAACAGTTGCGAGCTCATCATCGGTGTCAGGGTCAGGGCCACCAGGCTGGAAAAGCCGATGGCAGCAGCGACTGCAATGCCGAATTCACCAAACAAGCGGCCCACGTTGCCTTGCATGAACGAAATGGGAAGGAACACCGAAATCAGCACCAGCGTGGTGGCGATGACGGCAAAGGCGATTTCGCGCGAACCGTCCAGTGCGGCAATCAAGGGCGGCTGGCCCTGTTCGATGCGACGGTAGATGTTCTCCAGCACCACGATGGCGTCATCGACCACCAGGCCGATGGCAAGCACCAGCCCGAGCAGCATCAGCACGTTGACCGAGAATCCCAGCGGCTCCACCACCAGGAAGGAAGAAAGCAGGGCGATGGGTACCACCACGGCCGGA